>CAYYDX010000038.1:0-28473 GCA_964470735.1 uncultured Anaerolineaceae bacterium | reverse complement strand
TGAGCGAATGGCGGGCCGCAGTCACCCGGTTCTGGTCGTTCCAGATGGAAGCATCTTCATCGATCCGCGCCCCAGCCGTGCTGATGTGCCCGTCGACTACAACACCGGCGAGGCGCTGAACCTCGGGCTTGCGATGCTGGTTGGCAATCTTGGCCCTGCTGCACATGGGACTGCCACGAACTGGTGTGACCATGAGCCGGCTTGCCGGGCCGTACTCGTCATCCCGAGCGCCGAAGAGCTTCTCGCACCTTCGGCCGGGAACATTGCGTGTCCCGACGGCAAGTTCTCTCCTGAGCAAGTGCTGACATTCGAGAATACACCGTTCAATCTCCACTTTCAGCGGATAGTCATGGGCGTAAACGGGGTTGCAGCGGGCGAACTCCGCTGTCTCGTGAACGGCACGGTGCGCAGCGGAGCGCCGATGCTGGATGGCGGGTCGCGATACCGGCTAGATGCTACGGACTTCACAGGGACGCCTGTTTCTGTCGTCGTCGATGGCAACGGCAACGTCTGGGCGGGCGAAATCAAGCCCAGGCTCGGCTGTCCTTGCCGCTCGGGAAATTAGCCCGCCCCGGTCGCTGCCAGCTCAGATGGTGAGCTACGACCCAGCACCCTCGGCGCCACCACGTTCAACGCCAGGCCCGCGATAATCAGCGCCGCCGCGATGAGCTTCCACGCGGGCAGCGCTTCACCGAGGAAGATGGCGGCCGACGCCATCCCGAACACCGGCACGAGCAGCGCCATCGGCGCGATCACCGCCGCCGGGTGTTTCGTCAGCAACCAGCCCCAGACGCCGTAGCCGAACATCGTATTGCCCGCCGACTGGTAGATCACGGCCAGCCACGTCTCCCAGTTCGCCGCTTCGAACCCCGCGTGGACTTCGCCCCACCCTTCGAACGCGAACGTGAGCGCGTAGAGCGGCGGCAGCGCGAACACCGCCGACCACACGACGAAGGCGAGCATGTTCACGCCCGCCGCGCGCTTGCTCACGATGTTGCCGCAGGCCCAGCTGAACGCCGCGGTGAGCGCGAGCGCCAGCCCCTTCGCGGTCGTGGCGCCGCCGGTGTTCGAACCGATGACGACGATGCCCGCGACCGCCAGCCCGAGCGCCGCCACCTGGTACGGCTTCACCCGCTCCCCGGCGAGCGCCATCGAGAGGCCGATGGTGAAGAACACCTGCGTCTGCAGTACGAGCGAGGCCATGCCCGGCGAAATGTCGGACTTCATCGCCACATACAGCAGCCCGAACTGCCCCGCGCCGATGAACACGCCGTAGGCCGCCAGCGTGAGCCAGGGCACGGGTGGGCGCTTGAGGAAGAACACCGCCGGCAGGAAGACCAGGGTGAACCGCAGCGAGGCGAAGAGCAGCGGCGGGAAGTCGCCAAGTGCGGTCTTGATGACCGTGAAGTTCACGCCCCACACGGCCACAACCGCGACTGCCAGCAGCAGGTGTTTGGCCGGCGGTGTATGGCTCATTCAGTACAGGGTAGACGGGACTTCCGCTTCGGCGCTCGTCCACTTCGAGACTGCGGGGCCGTCCGATTGGCGCACGCGGCGACGGCGGGCGGTAAGGTGAGTCGCATGGAAGCGAGCGACCTGCGCGAATGCGTCATGGCTCTTGTTCGAATCGAAGGCTTCGAACTCGCGGGCGTGGCGCCGGCGGCCTTCGTTCCACCGGTACGCGAGTCCGCCAGTCGCGCGCTCGAAGCGGGCCGTCTCGCCGGCATGGGCTGGATGGACGCACCCTGGCTCGAACGCGCGACCGACCCGCAACTCTTCCTCCCCGGCGCTCGGTCGCTCATCGTGGTCGCCCTGCCCAACCACACCCGCTCACCCGCCATCCCGGCCGGAGGCAGCGCCCGAGGACGTGTGGCGCGCTACGCCTGGGGGCGCGACTACCACCGCGTGTTCGAAAGGAAGTTGCGCCGCATCGCTCGCACCCTGCGCGAGGAGTTCGACGCCGGCGCCCGCGCCACCGTCGACTACGGCCCGCTCCTCGAGCGTCCCTACGCCGAACTCGCAGGCCTCGGCTGGCGCGGCAGGTCGACGATGGCGCTGCTGCCGGGCTTCGGTCCGTGGGTCATGCTCGGGGTCATCGCGACCACGCTCGACCTTCCGCTCGATGAACCTTTGAAGAAGAGTTGCGGAACCTGCGCGCGCTGTATCACCGCCTGCCCAACCGGAGCAATCGCCGCCGACGGCGGTGTCGTCGACTCCCGCCTGTGCATTAGCTACCAGACCATCGAGAACCGCGGCGCCATCCCACGCGAACTGCGCAATCGCTTCGGTGACCGCGTGTTCGGTTGCGACGCCTGTCTCGACTCCTGCCCGGTCGGCGCGCGCCGCTTCGAGTCCCATCCCGACTTCGCAGCGGACAACGCCGATGCCGCGTTCCCGCCGCTCTCCGCGTTGCTCGCCCTCGACGACGCTGCCTTCGCCGAGCGCTTCCGCGGCCGCGCCATCATGCGAACGAAACGCGATGGACTCGTGCGGAACGCCTGTGTCGCGCTCGGCAACGTGGGCACACAGGACGACCTCCCGGCGCTTGTTCACGCGCTGAGTGATGACTCGGCGCTCGTGCGCGGCCATGCGGCGTGGGCGATAGCCGAACTCGCCCGGCGTCTCCACCTCGCCGAACTCGCGCGCGAACCGCTTGAAAAGGCGCTCGCCGTCGAACACGATGGGTTCGCCCGCGAAGAGTTCACCCTCGCGCTAGCGAAACTTCCCACCGAGGCGTAACCATGGCCGAACTCACCCTTCTCGAACGGCGCAAGCTCGAAGCAGCCGTGCTCATCCCGGTGATCCGCGCGATGCAGGCGGAGTTCGGCGAAGAGCGCGTGAACGCAGTCGTCGGCCGAACTATCCGCGAAATCGCCTTCGCCCAGGGGCAGGAAGCGGGCCGCGCGGCGAACATGGACACCCTCGGCGCAGTCTCACGGCGCTTCCAGGAGGGCGTGCTGCGCGAAGGCTCGCTGATCGTCGATATCGTCGAGGATGACGACCGCTCCTTCGGCTTCAACGTGACGCGCTGCAAGTTTATGGAGATGTACGAGGAGATGGGCGCGCGCGACCTCGGCTATTTGCTCTCCTGCAACCGCGACTTCGCGATGTTCGAAGGGATGGCGCCCGGCCTCGCCTTCGACCGCACCCAGACGCGGATGGAAGGCGCCGGGTTTTGCGACTTTCGTTACCAAACGCGCGAATCCACCCTGCCGGACGCCAAATGACGGAGTAGAGTGGAGAGGTGGCCGATGCAATCATCTTCGGCGCCCCGAACACGCTGACCGGACGCCTCGCAGATATCCTGAGCGACCTCCTGAAGGTTCGCGAACGCTACCAGCAGTCGCAGGAACAGAACGCCGACCCCGGCGTCGCGATTGTCACCACACACGCTGGCCTCAGCACCGACGCTCCGGCGCTCATCTTCGCCGACGGCCTCCGCAAGGACAGGAAGCTCGACGACCCGGATCGCCGGGCATGGCTGGCCCGGCTGGCGGAGGGCGCGGCCCGCGGCGCCGCAACATTCGTCATTACCTCCGCCGACGAGGCCGGACACCTGAAAACCCGGCTCAAGGCCGAGGGCCTGCCCGCTGGCGAACCACTCCGCCGCCTCCTCGTTATCAAGGAGGTGGCCGATCAAGCCCTCCCCGAAGGAACCGCCGAGACGCTCCGGTTGCCCCACTTCGTCGTCAATGAACCGGTTCTCCCGGACGAGTCCGACTCGTGGCCCGCGGAGGTCGCCGAAAGCGACCGCTGGATGGTCGAGACGGCCTATTCGCCCGCCATCCGTTCGCTGATCGATGCCGCCGACCTCGTGGTGGCCTTCGACTTCGGCGTCACGCCACCGGAGGCGCCCGAACGTCCACCGCTGCGCGAACGCCTGCTGGTCGGCGCACTCCGGCGTGCACTCGCGCCGGTAACACCCGCCCGACGGGCCGAAGAGTTTTCCGAAGTCGCCCACCAGACGCCCGTCCTCGTCCTCCGCAACCAGGCTGAGCGCGACGCCGTGGCCGAAGCGCTCCTCCTCGGAGCGTCGCTCCCCGCGCCACACGCGCGATGAAGCGTGTCGCCATCATCGGTTCCGGCGGGGCCGGGAAGTCGACGCTCGCCCGCCAGATGGGCGACGCCACCGGGTTGCCCGTCATCCACCTCGACCGGGAGTACTGGCAGCCCGGGTGGGTGGCGCCAGAAAACGAGGCATGGGCGGCACGGGTCGCCGAACTGGTCGCGGGCGAGGCATGGATCATTGACGGCAACTATGGCGGAACCATGGAGGCTCGCTTCGCACGGGCTGACACCATCGTGCTGCTCGACCTCCCTCGAACCGTATGTCTCTACCGCGCTGTGAAGCGCGCCGTCCTCTTTCGCAATCGCAGCCGGCCCGACATGGCGCCCGGTTGCGAGGAGAAGTTCGACCTGCAGTTCCTGAAGTGGATCCGGGCGTACCCGGCAACGCGCAGGCCCGGCATCCTCGCCCGCCTCAGGGAGGAGCGCGCCGCCGGGAAGCACGTCGTCCGCCTGCGCAACACAAAGCAGGTGCGAACGTTCCTGCGCACGCTTGCCGCCAGCACGGCTGACGAGCGCGCAGTGGACGCGTAGGCTAAGCGCCGTTAACTCCCGCCCCATCGTCCGGGGCGGATCGGAGGCACGACATGGGAAATATCGTTACGTTCGCTTCGAACGGTGGCACGGCCAGCGGCTACCTCGCGAAGCCGGCGAGTGGCACGGGCAAGGGCGTCATCGTCATCCAGGAGTGGTGGGGGCTCAACGACAACATCAAGGGCATCGCCGACCGCTTCGCCGCCGAAGGCTTCGTCGCGCTCGCGCCCGATATGTACCACGGCACGGTCACGGCCGAACCGGATGAGGCGGGCAAACTCCTGATGGCGCTGAATATCCCCCAGGCCGAGAAGGACCTGAAAGGCGCCGTCGCCTATCTCAAGGAGATGACCGGCGGGCCCGTCGGTACCGTCGGGTTCTGCATGGGCGGCGCACTCTCGCTCTTCGCCTCGTGCAACAGCAGCGGCGACGTCGGCGCCTGCGTCGATTTCTACGGCGGCCACCCGGCCGTGAAGTACAATTGGGACGGCCTGACCGCGCCCGTTCTCGGCCTGTGGGCGGAACACGACGACTTCGTCAACCCGAACATCCCCACTTTCGAAGCAGAGATGACGAAGCGGAACATCCCGCACGAGTTCCACACCTACCCGGGCACGCAACACGCGTTCTTCAACGACGAACACCCAGAACCACAGTTCAACCCGGCCGCCGCCGAAGACGCCTGGGAGAAGACGCTCGCGTTCTACCGCAAGCATCTGTAGCCGAAAGATTCGCAAAGGACACAGAGCACCCCGGGACTCAACTCGGAACCTTCGTGTTCTTCGCGTCCTTCGTGCTCTCGGTGTTCACGATCGGTCGGACGCCACGCATTCGGAGAGTTCGTTATGGGCAGGCTTGATGGCAAGGTCGCACTGGTCACCGGCGGCGCTTCCGGCATCGGCAAAGGCGCGGTCGAGCGGTTCGTCGCCGAGGGCGCGCGCGTTATCATCGCCGACACAAACGGCGACGCCATCGGCGTGCTCATCGGCCAACTCGGCCACAACTACGCCGATGGCGCGGACGTCGACGTCCGCGACGAAGCCGCCGTCCAGCGGATGGTCGCGCAGGCCGTGCGCCGCTTCGGCAGGCTGGACATCGCGGTCAACAACGCCGGGGTCGGCGGGTTCTCGCCGGTCCAGGAGTACGCGCTCGAAGACTGGGACCGCGTGCTCGGCATCTCGCTCACCGGCACGTTCCTCTGCATCAAGCACGAAGCGAAGCAACTCATCGCACAGGGCGCCGGTGGCAGCGTCATCAATATCGCGAGCCTGAACGCCATCCAGCCGACGGAAGGCTTCGCAGCCTACTGCTCCGCGAAGGCTGGCGTAGCGATGCTCACGAAGGTGGCGGCGCTCGAACTTGGCCGCCACCGGATCAGGGTCAACGCCATCGGCCCGGGCCTCATCCACACGCCAGCCACGGCCGGGATGCTCGGGATCCCTGGACTCGAAGACGCGTTCGTCCATGAGGCGCCGATCGGCCGCGCCGGCGAACCAGGAGACATCGCCAGCCTGCTCGTCTACCTCGCCTCCGACGAATCAACGCTGATGACCGGCCAAACGCTGTACATCGATGGTGGCGCCAGCCTGAAGAAGTATCCGGAACTCTTCTCGTTCTTCGGCGTGAGGTGATGCGACTGGAAGGCGAATGACACAGGCGATAGCATGAGATTTCGAAGCACGGCAGCCGGAAGCCCCGATCCGGCGGTCGTGGGTGGGGAGGTCAGGTGTGTTTCAGGCGCTGAACCTGCATATGGACCGGGTTGAGAGTGGCTGGGAAGTCCGCTCGCTCGGTGGCCGGGGCATCATCTTCGCGACGTTCCAGGAAGCGATGGAGGCCGTCGCCGAGTTCGTCGGCGCGACGCCGGCAGACCTCACGATTCGCCGCGACGGGCTGATCATCGTCCACCGCGAACCGGATGACGAGCGCCGCACCGGAAGCTAACACCGCCAGATCAGGCGCTCTTCCGCTCCTTCTCCTTCTCACCACCCAACACTTTCGCGACCATGTCGACCCACTGCTTGTGCTCCACCTCCCACGGCAGGTCGGGGTCATCGTTGTGGGGCGGGTCGTAGCGCACTTCGCCCCAGAGGCGCAGGTCACTTGCGGCGTCTTCGGCTTTGCGGCGCGCCTCCGGGCTGATCTCCACCACGTCGCGCGGGAACGGCGGCGGCGGCGGAGTTGCATCGCCGGGCGTACCGTAGCCACGCGCAACGGGTAGCTGGTACGCGGCAATCGCCAGCACCGCGCTGATTGGGCGAGTGTCCATGCGCGCGCATCCCTCCTCCGCCACCGGAGTCCGATGAAGCGGGATTTCTCCTTGGTTCTCGTCCTTAAGGGGAAACCCCTAGGGGATCAGGAGGGTGTCCGCCGTGTGACAGGAAGGTTTGTCCGTTGCCGAGCGCACTACACGTACTCGAGCAGTTGCATCCCCACGCCACCCAGTTCGCCAGCGGGGATCGATGCGCGCCTCGTGCCGGGAATGACGCCGGCCTCCGGGTCGCTGCAGGTGAACCCGCGCTCGCGGGCCAGCGCGACTGCGTCATCGAGCCGCCCCGAAACCTCCCACGCCGCCATGCTCGCGAGCACAGCCGGGCGCGCGGCCATGGGGCTCCCTGGCCCGCCCGGGCCAAGCAGTTCGAACACCGCGTCGCCGATCCCCAGTTGGAGGATGGTCATCTGCGGTGTCGTGATTTCGCCTGAGACCGGGACGCCGAGTGCGCCCGTCCAGAACGCCCGGGCCGCATCAAGATCGGGGCAGAGCGCGGCGAGGTGGTCGAGACGCTTCAGCGGGAAGCGGTGCGCGAACCGCCCGGCCGCCTGCGAACGCTCGTGCCGCGCAGCCCACGTCTCGGGGTACTCCACGAGATTCACGCCGAACGGCGTGGCGCCACGCGTGTCGACCTGTGCGACATCGCAGACCTTCGAACCATCCGGCCGGGTGACGCTGCTGACCGGCGCCGTGTAACCCGCGGATTCGAGTAACCGCGCCGCAGCGGTGATGTCCGCGACGCCGAAAGCGACGGTGGCAGCGCCGCCGCCACGTGCGGCGGCTTCGATGTAACCGGCGCGGCCCGTTTCGCGCGCCCTCGCTTCGTCGCTGACCGCGAGCAGCTCGAGGTAGGCCATGCTCTGCGGCGAATCGCCGATGAAACAGGCGCGATTCACCGTGCCTGTGTTGGCGTGGCGCGCTTCGGGCGTGAGCGTGAGCCCGAGCTGTTCGTAGCGTGCGGCAACTGCCGGCAGATCGGGCACAACGCAAACAAGGTGGTCGATTCGTTCAAGCATGCGAGGAGTGTAGCCCCTGTGCGCCGGAACCTCCGTGTACACTCCGCGCCATGAAGACCGCGTTCTATGAAGCCGATGCATTCACGGGGAGCAAGGGTGAGCACCTCTGCGACCTCGATTCCGACTATCGCTGGGAGAAGGGTGACGAGGTCTGGGTGGAGGCGAACGGCAGGCGCACGAAGCTCCGCATCACCTGGGTCAACGTGACGGTGAAAGACGGCACGGTCTCGCGCGAACTGCTGGGGCTGAAGCTGTAGCTCAGCGGCCGATGGTGTAGCCACCGGGCAGCGACCATCCGCCGCGCTTCGGGCCGCCACGCGTGCTCACGCTGATCCCGCCAGTCCCGATGTTCACATTGATGCCGCCGGGCAGCGCAATCGTCTGTCGCCGGGAAGTGCGCCGCGTCGAACGCCGTGCCCGCGTGGTCACCCGTCGCCGCACCGTCTTGGTGCGCGAGCGGCGAACCGCGGGCTTCGCGGCGCTTCGCCTGCGCGCGGTCGTCCCCGTGCGCCGTCCGGCGGTCTTGCGCGTCTTCGTCGTTCGGCGGGTTGTGGCCATCGGTGGCTCCTGCTTCGGCTGCGCGAATCCTACGCGACCGGCCGACAAAGCCGAACCGTAGCTGCACCGGGCGCCAAACATTGGGCGAACATTTGAAACGTCTCATGCATCAGGCGCCCCGGTATGTTCGAATGATGCTCGAAGATGAAGATTCTGCTGGTTGAAGATGAGGCCCGCCTCGCTACCGCCGTGCGCCGCGTCCTGACCGACGAAGGCTACGCCACCGACTGGGCATCCGACGGCGCCGATGGCCTCGACCGCGCCGAACAGGGCGGTTATGACGTCATCCTCCTCGACGTCATGCTCCCATCCTACGACGGGTACGAGATCGCCCGGAGGCTGCGCGCCGAGGGCTCGCCCGCGCCGATCCTCATGCTCACCGCACGCGACGCCATCCAGGATCGCGTCCGCGGTCTCGATGCCGGCGCCGACGACTACCTCGTGAAGCCGTTCGCCCTCGCCGAACTGCTGGCCCGCGTCCGTGCGCTCGGCCGCCGGGCGAAGATGGGCGTCACCGCCGACTCGCCGACGCTCACCATCGCCGACCTCGAACTCGACCTCCGTTCGCGCGAAGCCCGCCGCGGCCCACGCCGCATCGAACTGACCGCGCGCGAGTTCGCGCTGCTCGAAACGCTCATGCGCCACCCCGGCCAGGTCATGAGCCGCTCCCAACTGCTCGACAGCGTCTGGAGCTACGACGCGATGACCGAGTCGAACGTGGTCGACATCTACATCCACTACCTGCGCAACAAGATCGACAAGGGCTTCGACCGGAAGCTCATCCGCACGGTTCGCGGCATGGGCTACGCGATCAGGGCAGACTGATGTTCCGCCGCGCACGCCTCGCCCTCGCCGCGTGGTTCACGCTCGCCCTCGCCATCACGCTGTTCGCGACCGGCGGCGTGGCGTATGCGCTCATCCGTCGCGACATCGACCGCGAGATCAACTCCAGCCTCGAACAAACGCGCCAGGCACTCGGCTACATGAGTACCTATCCCGGCCGCGATAGCCCCATCCCGCGCGGCGGCCGTGATGACGACGACCACGACCGCCTCCCACCGGGGATCCCCAGCGACGTCTTCATCATCTTCACCGACGCGAAGGGCGACGTGCTCAGCAATCCCCGCGACGTCGATGTCGACCACGTCGACTTCGAAAGCCTCTGCGAGGATGCCAGCGCGAAGCCGTACACGTCCGACATCTCTGCCGACGACGAGCACTTCCGGATCATTTCCCAGGCCGGGTTCACGCCGGGCCAGTTCATCCATATCGGCCGCTCGCTCGCCCCGCGAGACCGCCAGTTACGCACGTTGACTACAGTGTTCGCCGCGGGCGGATTGGCCGGGCTGGCCGCCGCGGCCGCCGGCGGCTTCTGGCTGGCAGGCCTCGCCCTTCGCCCCATCCGCGTCTCGTTCGAACGTCAGCGCAGGTTCGTCTCCGATGCCTCGCACGAACTGCGCACCCCGCTCGCCGTCCTTCGCGCCAACGGCGAACTGCTCCAGCGCCACCCGGAGCAAACAGTCGCCGAGAACATCGACCAGGTTGACGCCATCACCGCCGAAGCCGAAGCGATGACCCGGCTTGTCGAAGACCTCCTCACCCTCGCCCGCGCCGACGAAGGCGCCGCCAACCTCGAACACGAGCGCGTGCCACTCGGCGCGGTGCTCGAAGAACTTGGCCGCGATATGGAGGCTCTCGCCCACGCGAAGGGCATCGCCCTCCACGTCGATGTGCAGCCGCTCGAAGTGAACGGTGACCGTCACCGCCTCCGGCAACTCGCCACCGTGCTGCTCGACAACGCGCTCAAGTACACCCCATCCGGGGGAACGGTGACGCTCAGTGCCACGGGCCACGGCAAGACTGGCGAACTCTCCGTGACCGACACCGGTCCCGGCATCCGGCCCGAGGAGCAGGGCAAGATCTTCGACCGCTTCGTGCGCGCCGATAGTGCCCGGAGTCGCTCAGCCGGCGGCACAGGACTCGGCCTCGCCATCGCGAAATGGATCGCCGAGGCTCACGGTGGCCGCATCTCAGTCGAATCGGCGCCCGGTGCGGGCGCGCGCTTCATCGTCCGCCTCCCACTGGCAGACTAACCGGCCCCGCCGCTCAGTCGTCGTCGCTGCGGGGTGTGAAGAACACCCGCCGCCAGACCGTGCCATCACGCAGCCAGTAGCGGTCCTCCATCCCTTTGCGCACCCGCTCGAGCCGCTCGCCGGTGGACACTTCGGCGGTGTGGTAGCCGTTCGTTTCGGCGTAGGTCGCCGCGCGGTCGAGCATCCAGAGTTCGAGGCTGCGCCCTTCGTACCCGGCGGTCAGTACGGGCGGCCAGATGCGCGCCAGCCCGCCCCCGGCATCGGCGACCTGGGTCACGCCCACGACACGGTCACCATCCGAAGCGACGAACCACCCCGGCCGCGCGCCCTGTTCGAACACCCACGGGTCTTCTCCGGTGAGTTCGCCGATGGCCGCCGCGTCGGAGCGGCGTTGTTCGCGCACCGTGAGCAGCGGCAACCGGCGCTCGACGAGCAGTTCGGGCATGTCATCATCGCCCGTCCCGCGCCCGATCGGCAGGTACCCGAGGCGGGCGAAGTACTCCGGCAGCGGCGCCTGTTCGTTGATGTGGGCGCGGGCGAGCCGCAGGCCGCGATCCTGGAAACGCCGCTCCACCGCGCGCACGAGTTCGACACCCGACCACGCTCGCGCTGACACCAGGAGGTCGAACCAGCCGATACCCTCGTCCTCGTGGAACCGCACCGCGCCGTCGATGTATGGCTCGTCTTCGGCGACGAGGAACGCGTGCCCGGTCTGCAACATGAGTTCGACTTCTGCCGCGGAAGCAGGCGCACCGGCCAGCCCCGAAGCGGCGTAAAGGTCTGCCATCGCCTCCGCGTCATCGCTCTCCGCGAGCCGGCAGAGCGGCTTAGCCACCGCCTGGCGCCCTCGCCTCGCCCGGGTTTCGCTCGAACGTCTTCGGGTTGAAGTAGCAATCGATGTGCATCCAGAATACACGCGAGTAGTGGAACGAGATGGGCGTGAGCAGCACCACGAGGCCATTCGCGACGACGAGGATAGTGACCAGGCCATACCCCGCGGCGAGCATGTACAGCCACACCGGCAGAGTCACGAAGACGCCAATGAAGTAGCTCGCGTACATCGCCCCCGTGAAGTAGCCGAGTTCGCGTTCGAACTTCAGCCCGCAGACCGGGCAGAACTCGTGCATCCGGAACGGGCGCGCCCAGACAGCGCCCCGGCAACACCGCGGGCACCGGAAAGCAATAGCCGAGACGATACGTTTGAACAGCCCATGGCTGGCGGGATCCATCGCACAAGCATCGCAAACCCCGCGCCCATGCGCTCGGCTCCGGCTGTTGTCCGGGTGATCTGTGAGGCAGATCATGCGCTCTAAGGCCGGCGCCGCCGATAGTGAAGGCGTACGAGTGGAGGAAAGCTATGCCCAAGCGATTTGCCGGGCTCGCCATCACGGCGGGCCTTGTTGCTGTAGCCGCCGTCGTTGGCGGCGCCATCCTGTTTACCTCGAGCCGCGCCAGTGAGGTCAACCTCACCACCGCCAGCCTCGTCCCCGAGGACGCAGGCGTCTACTTCGCGCTCAATACCGACCTGTCGTCCAGCCAGTGGGTCAACACCTTCCGCCTGGCCGAACGGCTCGGCGCCGATGACCCGAAGGGAAAGCTCCAGGACGGCGCCGATGAGGCCGGGCTCGACTGGGAAGACGAGGTAGCGCCGTTTCTTGGCGGGAACGCCGCGCTCTATCTCCGCGGCTTCTCGATCTCCGACCTGGACGCCGAGGGCGCGGTTATCGTTCGCTGCAAGGATCCGAAGAAGGCGCTCGGCGTCATCGAAGACCAGGCCGGCCCGTTCGACGACGAGACCTACAACGGCGTCGAGTACCACGCGATGATGACCGGCTTCGCCGCCGTCATCGGCGACCATCTCGTCATTGCCTTCGATGAGGACAGCATGAAGTCCGTCATCGATGTGTCGAAGGGCAAGACGAAGCCCCTGTCGAACGTCGACGATTTTCAGCAGCTTCGCGACGAACTCACCGGCAACTTCCTCGGCTTCGTCTATCTCAACACCCAGAACCTGACCGACGGCTTCCTTCTGAATGACCCGGTCGTGCGCGCGGCCTTCGATAAGGCTGGCGCGAGCGACCTCGTCTTCAAGCCGGTCGCCTTCGTAATCGGCGCCCAGAAGGACGGCTTCGAGTTCCAGGAAGCGAGTCTCGGCAAGGCCGGCGCCGTCTCGCCCATGCTCGCGCCGCGCAAATCGAACCTCGTGAAGTACGTCCCCGCCGACGCCGGAGTGTTCTTCAGCACCGTCGATATCGCCGAAACGTGGGACCGCGTGATTGCCCAGGCTCGCCCCGAAATCGACAGGGCCATCCGCGAACAGGGCGAGTACGACTCGCTCGATGACGCCCTCAAGGATGCCGGCCGCAAGATGGGCATCAGCAGCGTCGAGGAGGTCATCAAGCTCCTCAACGGCGAAACGGTCATTGCGGCGTGGTACCCCGACGGTAACGAAGAACACGCCGAGGGCGCGCTCATCGCAGAGGTCGACCAGGCCAGGGCTGAAGCACTGCTCAAAAAGATTGCCGCAGCCGCGAAGGGCAAGCCGAGCATCGAAAAGGTCGGCTCGAACGAGATGACCGTCTTCCGCGACACCGATGGCGACGAATCGGCCTACGCCTTCCTCGAAGGCAACCTCGTCCTCGGAACGAAAGACGGCGTGAAGCGCATCCTCGAACGTACCGATTCGCCGCTCGGCAGCCTGGCGAAGTACAACGAAACCGTGAGCCAGATGTCGACAAGTCTCGGCACCTACGCCTACTTCGACCTCGCGAAGCTGTTGCGGCTCGCGCAGGGCGGCGTGCCGGCGGATCTTTCCGAGGCCGAACGCGCGCTCTCAGGGCTTATCATCAATGCTGTCGATGAACGCGGCGTCGTCCGTCTCTCGGGCATCATCACCGTCGAAAAGTAGCGCATGGCGCCGCCGGGCCGCCTTCGTGCGGCTCGGCGTTGGCCCGCTCGCAATCGCGGGCTTCTTCCTTCCGTGGGCCCACGGAACCGGCCCGTTCTCCGCCAACGAGTTCAGCGGGTTCGGTTTGGTCGGCCTCGCGGGCCGCTTGCAGGCACTCGACCTCAGCGTCGCCCAGGGCGGAATGCTCTGGGTCATCCGCCTGGCGATTCTCGGTGTGGCAATCGCGGGCGCGTGGCAACTCCTGCTCGCGCCGCTCCATCGCTGGCACATAGCGTACGACCTGAGTGGCTGGTACGTTGTCGCCACCGCGGCCGCTACCACAACGGTAGGCGCCGCCAGGGCAGGCTGGACGTTGCCGCCCCCGGGACTGCTCTGCATCATCTTCGCGGCTGCCTGCTTCGTCCTCGCCCGGGTCTGGGCACCGGCCACACCCTCCATGAGGGAGTCTGATGAAGGTTCTCCGCCTCGGCCTGAGTGACGACACCTATGGAACGCTGGCGGATGCCGAGCGCTCATGGTTCCTCGCCGAACGCGCGATGGAGAACCTCACTGGCGAACCCTGGGAGACCATCCACGCGCCGAACTGGCCGTCCAGCAACCAGGCAGACGACGTCGATGCTGAGATCGAGCGCAGCCAGCCGAACATGGTCGTGCTCTGCGCGGCGACCTTCTGGGTGGCGTACCATCCCTGCCGCTTGGTCTTCGCCGCAGGTCGTTCCCGGGCTCGAAACAGCTCGCGCGGCTCGGCTGGTGGTCAGCCACGAAGCCGCTGATGGCCGACCGCGCGGCATTCCATGTCGCGCGCGGCATGCTGGCGCGCACCGGCGTCACCGCATTCCACTTCGAACCCTCAGTCGCCCTCGAACGAACGGAACGGCTGATTCGCACCATCCTTCGCCACGAATCCGTCGTGCTCGCGGTTCGTGGACCACTGCCGTTCTCCATCTCCGGTTCTCTCGCTCTCCAGCAGGAGTGTGAGCGACGGCGCGCCACCTTCAACACAGGGCTGGCGAACCTCTGCGAGAGCCTGCACATCACCTACCAGGGGTTTTCACTGGCGGACATGCACCCGCGAGCCGAACTGGTCGGCGACCGGGTGCACGTGAACGCGCTCGGCCACCAGCGGCGCGCTGAGGTCGAGTCCGCGCTCATGATCGCAGCCTGGCAGGGGCAGACTACGGGATAAGCAGCACGCGCCCGAACGCGCCGCGGCTCTCGATGTACTCGTGGGCGCCGCGCGCGTCGCTCAGCGGGAACTTGCGGTCGATCACGACCTGCAGTTCGCCCTTCCCGACGTCGGCCAGCAGTGCTTCGATCATGGCCCGGCAGCGCGCGGGGTTCACACCCATCTCGGCGCCGAGGTAGATTCCCGTCACCGTCGCGTTCTTGGTCATCAGTCCGCTGAGGTCGGGGGCGCCTTCGCGGCTGGCGTTGCCCACCCAGCTGATCCGTCCGCGGTAGGCGACCGCTGCCACGCTGCCTTCGAGCGTCTTCCCGCCGACCGGGTCGACGATCAGGTCGGCGCCGCGCCCACCGGTGATGCGCATCGTCTGCTCGACGAAGTCGCCGGTGCGGTAGTTGATGCCGTGGTCGACACCGAACTGCTTCAGCCGGTCCAGCTTTTCCTCGCTCGAAGCGGTCGCCAGTACCGTTGCCCCGGCGCGCTTGGCCAGCTGGATCGCCGCGAGACCGACTCCACCGCCGCCAGCCTGCACGAGCACCGTCTCACCGGCCTGCAGCCGCCCGAACTCGAACAGGCAGTCCGCCGCTGTCCCGAACTCCACCGGCACGGCCGCCGCCAGGTCGAGGTCGAGCGAATCGGGCACAAGGTACGTGGCGCCACTCGGTACCGAGGCCAGTTCCGCGTGCGAACCGAACGGCATCGTCGCGACCACGCGGTCACCCGGCTTGCGGTCGGTTACACGTTCTCCAACCTCGCGAATGACTCCAGCAGCCTGGTAACCGACAACGTGAGGCGTCGTCGTCAGCACACCACCCTGGCGATGAAGCGTGTCGCCGCCCTGGATGGCGACAGCCTTGATTTCGACGATGACGCCACCGGGGCGGCAATGCGGGTCGGGGATGTCTTCGTAGCGGAAGACCGAGGGGGCCCCGGTTTCGTAGTAGACGGCAGCTTTCACGTGGCGCTCCAGGCAAGAGATATGCGTCGAGTCTAGCCGTCCTCGCGGGATTCCGCCCCGGGACGAACTTATGCACCCGCGCACCGCGTTCGGCGGCGGTTTGCTATCCTCGAAGACATGGACGGTGGCGGAAAGATTCAGCACTGGCGCAACGAAATCGACCGGGTCGACGACGATCTGCTCCGGCTCTTCAACGAGCGCGCCCATTACGCAATCGAAATCGGGCTCGAAAAGCGCCGGCTGGGGCTGCCCATCGAAGTGCCCGAACGCGAAGCCGCGATCATCCGTCGCATGCTCACCGAAAACCACGGCCCCCTCGACGGCGACTCCGTTGGCCACCTCTTCGACTCCGTCATCGCCGAATGCCGGATCGCCGAAGAGGCGATGCTCTCCGGCTGACCCGCCCGCGGCTTACAACGCCACAGGCTCGTCGCACTCCCGCTGCACGATCTCTTCGAACGTCTCCCGTCGGCTGATGAGGCTGGCTGCCCCGTCCTCCCAGTACACCTGCGCCGCACGCCCGAGTGACACGTAGTTCGATGACATCGCCGCGCCGTACGCGCCCGCATCGTGGAGCACCACGAGGTCGCCTGCATCCGGGCGCGGAAGGTCGCGCGGTTCGAGCAGTTCGTGCTCATCCCGCGTGAATACGTCGCCGCTCTCGCACAGCGGCCCGGCGACGACGAACGGTTCACGCTCGCGCCCGGCGCCCGCGCCAACGATGGAGATGTGGTGGTACGAGCCGTACATCGCCGGGCGGATCAGGTCGTTGAACCCGGCGTCCGTCATGATGAACTGGTGGCCAGGGCCTTTCTCGTTCGTGCGAGTCGCCTTCACGTCGGTCACGCGGCCCACGAGCAGTGCCATCCCCGCGACCGGGTAGCGCCCCGGTTCGACCTCAACCCGCACCTGGCGGCCGGCCGCCTCTGAGAGCGCGCGCTGCGCCTCGACAAGGATGACCTGGTAATTCGGGAGGCTGTATTCGCGCGCCCCCGGGCGGTAGGGGTGAGGGATGCCGCCGCCGAGGTTCACCCCCTCGGCCTCCGGGTACGACGCGAGGAGCGATTCGAACACCTCCGCGAGGCGCTTCATGTTGCGGTCGAACTCCTCGATCTGCGGGCCGGTGCCGACGTGCGCGTGGAGCGCCACCACGGTCATCCCGGCGTCGCGGGCGAGTGCGCCTGCCTCGGCGTGGTCTTCGTACCAGATGCCGTGCTTCGACGACGGCCCTCCGGTGTCGCAGGCCTGCACATGGCCGTGGCCGAAACCGGGGTTGATGCGTAGCGCAATCGGCCCGCGGTAACCCGCCGCGGTGAGTTCCCGGATCATCCCCGGCGAGCCGATGTTCGGGAGCACGCCGTTCTCGACAACGGCGGACAGCGCGTTGTCGCGGAACACATCGGCCGTGTACATCACGACGGGCGGTTCGTGGCCCATCGCGAACCCCGCACGCCTGGCGCGGAGGATTTCGTTGCCCGAGACGGCATCGATCCACATCCCGTGCTCCCGCGCGACTTCGAGCACCTTGCCCGCGGGGTTCGCCTTCACCGCGAATCGGCATTGCAACCCGTGCGGCTGCGTGAGCGACGCGAGTTCGGCGAACTTCCGGCGGAGGATCGCGCCGTCGTAGAAGAAAAACGGAGTGCCGACCTTCGCGGCAATCTCCATCAGCGGGTACTGGTTCAGGTCCATCGTCGAAGCGTACCGCGCCCGCCCGTCACAGGCGCAGCAGGCGAGCTACTTCATGGCCGCGCGAAGCCAGGCGATGTGGGCGCTCTCCTCGAGCGCGGTAATCCAGTGGAGCGCCTCCCATGCGGTCTGCCCGCGAGCGTACGCGCCATGTCCCTGCAGCACAGCGACCAACCGCGTCTGCAGCGCCGCCGCAAGCTGTGCCACCTGGTTCGGCCCCTGCGCAATGACCGGCACGTCTTCGAGGAAGTGCTGTCCCTCGAAGTCGGGCGGCACGAAGCGGTCCGTCTCGAACGTGACCGCGATCGCGTGGTGCGGGTGGGCATGGACGACCGCGCCTGCCCCACCAAGCGCGTAGACGGCGGCATGCAGCGCCGTGTCAGACGACGGCGGCGGACCTTCGGAACCGCCGTCCGGCCGCACGAGCGACATGTGCCGCTCGCGCAGGCGGCCGAGCATCGTCCCTGTGCCGGTGATCCACATCTCGTGGCCGTGGCGCAGCGAGATGTTCCCGCCATGGCTGGAGACCAGCCCGAGCTGATAGAGATCCTTGCCAACTTCGGCGAAGGTCGACATCAACTCGGGTGGGATGGTGGCCATTCTGGCGCTCCAGCAGGTAGTCAGCGGTTCGGCAGCGCGAGCATACCGCCGCCGTCGACCTCGATGGTCTGCCCGGTGAGGTAGAAGCCTTCGTCACTGACGAGGAAAGCCACAACGTTCGCCACGTCTTCCGGCTGAGCAACGCGGCCGAACGGCGAACGCGCATCAATGTCGCGCATTGTCTGGATGCCCTGCGTGGCGCGAGCGAGCCGCGTCCCCATCTCGGTCTCAGTCAGCCCGGGGCGAACGACGTTCACGCGGATCCCGTTCCGGCGCTCCTCCTTGAAGAGCGTCATCGCGAGCGCCTCCATTGCGGCTTTGCCCATGTTGTACGGCGCGCCGTTCGGGCCGAGGCTGTTTGCGGCGACGCTCGAAATCATGATGATGTCGCCCCGCGCCTGCTCCCGCATGTTCGGCAACACCAGCTTCGAGAGATAGTGCGGCCCGAAAGCGTGTGTCCGCACCACGCGCTCCATCTCCGCCGGGTCGGTGTCGGCCACACCCTGTCCGCGCGAGGCGATGCCCGCGTTGTTGACCAGGATGTCGATGTGGCCGAAGTCCTTGATCACCTGGTCGACCATCGCCACGTCCTGGTCCCAGTCTTCGACTGAGGCGGCGTACGCGCGTGCCTTGCCACCGGCCGCCTGGATTTCGGCGACGGTTGCCGCGGCGGCCTCTTCGTCCCGCCGGTAGTTGACGGCGATGGTGGCGTCGGCGCGAGCCAGCGCGAGCGAGATGGCCTTACCGATACCTCGGCCACCACCGGTGACCAGCGCGACACGTCCGTTAAGCGACATGCAGTGAACCCCTGAGCAAAGTGATTGTGGACGGAGTGTACGCTGGCACGCGCTCAGCGTCGGCAGCGCCCCGGTTTCGGCTTTTCCCTTCGCGGATCCTTCGTTACGGTAAGTCTCGCCCGTGGTGGGGTGGGGCCTGTTAAGGGGGCCGGTGCATGCGTTTGGTTCGATTGCGGCCGCTGTTCGCGGCTGTTGCGCTGATTTCGGCGCTTTCTGGAGCGGTCACACTCGCGGTCTTCAGCGGCGGCGAAACCCCGGCTTCGGCCGTCACCCGCTGGACCATCGAAGTCAACGAAAAGGGGTTCAACCCCCGCTTCTGCAGCATCATCCGCAACGACGAAGTCGTCTTCAAGAACGTCGCTGCGATTCCCATCCGGATCTACCACCCGGAAGTGGGCGGCTCACCGCCACTGTTCGACCAAACGGTCCCCCCGGGCGAGTTGTCTACGGTCCAGAACTTCACCTTCGGCGGCAACTACGTCGTCGAGTCCGAGTTCGGCGATTCCGTCACCATCTTCAACCCGAACACCGGCCCCGGCACGCCCGGCTGTTCGAAGGAAGCGCCCACGCCGACACCAACCCCGACCGGCACCGCAACGCCAACCGCCACCCCGAAGCCGCCCAAGCCGGCGAACTGCTGGGGGATCGGCGGCTGCGCCATCGGGATCGCACTCGCCGCCGACGGCCAGTAGCGCGAGGCGCCCGGTCAGCCCGTAGAATCGCCGCCATGGAACGCGCCGCGATCACCGTACCTTCGGGACGGATGAAGGCCGTGCTCGCCTCGCCACGCCAGGAAGGGCGGCGGCCCGCGATCATCGTCATCCACGAAGTCTTCGGCCTCAACGCCGACATGAGCGCGAAGGCCCAGCGCCTCGCCGACCTGGGCTACGTTGCCCTCGCGCCCGACCTCTACAGCACACGCGGCCCAATGCCGCTCTGCATCGTGCGTACGATGACGGGCCTTCGTGGCGGCGATGGCCCGGTGTTCGCCGACCTCGACGCCATCCGCGAATGGCTCGCGGCGCGTCCCGAAGTCGACCCGGCGCGGATCGGCGTCATCGGCTTCTGCATGGGCGGCGGGATCGCACTGCTCTTCGCCGCGAAGGCCGAGGTAGGCGCTGCCGCCACCTTCTACGGCCAGGTTCCGAAGGACGCGGAAGCGCTCGACATGGTGTGCCCGGTGCTCGGCAGCTTCGGCGGGCGCGACCGGGTGTTCCGCAAGGGCGCCGCCCGCCTCGAGCGGCGCCTCACGCAACTCGGCAAACCCCACGACGTGAAGACGTACCCGGATGCCGGGCACAGCTTCATGAGCGAGCACGAAGGGCTGTTGGCGAAAGTGAGTTCGTGGGGGCCGATGAAGGTCGGCTATAACGCCGAGGCCGCCGAAGACAGCTGGCGGCGCATCGAAGCGTTCTTCGCCGAACACCTCGGCGTGGCCGCGGCTACGGACTGACCCCCGCTCAGCGCAGGTCTTCCGCGCCACCTTCGACGAGCGCAATCGTCTGCTTCCCCGCGCGGTTGAGCGCGCTCGCCGCCATCGTTGCCCGCTGACCACTCGCGCAGACGATGAGCGCTCGGTCTGGCGCTTCGCCGCTCCATCCGGCCACCTGGTCGAACGGCAGCTCGATGGCGCCGGCCAGCGGCATGCTGCGCTGTTCCGCGGCGAAGCGTGTGTCCACCACCGGCAGGCGGCGTTCACGAAGAATGTCGCGCGCCTCCGCGATATCGACGAAAGTCAGCGCCTCGACCGGCCTGCCGTCGGCCTGCCACGCCGGGAACGGCAGGTAGCCGCGGACATCTTCGTAGCCGATGCGGAACAGCGCGACGGTCACGCGCTCAGCCTGCGCGGCGTCTTCCGCGATGAGGACGAGCGGCTCATTGAACGGCACGAGCCACCCGGCGTAGGCGAGAAACGAGTTGCTCTCTTCGATTTCGAGCGAACCGGGTACGTGCGCACGCGCGTAGGCCAGTCGCGGTCGCACGTCGATGACGGTGGCCGGCGTGCTCGCAACCTCCCCGGCGCTGAGCAACACCGGCACGGGTGGAACACCGAACACCTTCGGACCGCGGCGGTTCAACGGGCTCATGTACTGGTAGTACCCGGGGATCGGCGCGGGCGCGGCGTGCTGGATGGCGCTGAACTCGGCGAGCGTACCGGTCGTCAACGCCGGGTTGCGCTCGAGTTCAGTCGCAAGCGGGCCGCAGCGCTCCATCGCCGAACCCGTGGTGCTGCAGAACGAACCGGCCCCATGGGTGGGAAAGATCGACGCCGCCGGTGTGAGCAATCCACGGATCCGCCGCGCCGTCTCCCACTGCAGACGAGTCAGTTCGGCGGTGTGGTCCGGCCCGAGCAGGTCGCTGCGACCGGCGCTGCCCATCAGCAACGCTCCGCCTGTGAAGGCGCCCTGGTCGGCGCCCTTCTCGTCCCGTCCGATGTAGGCGGTGTGTTCGTACGTGTGACCCGGCGCCGAAACCGCGCGGATCGAGGCGCCACCGAGGCTGATGGCTTCGCCGTCCTTCACGGGAAGGTGCGGGAATTCGTACTTGCCGCCTGCCGGCGCGACGATGCGTGCGCCGCGCTCGGCAAGTTCACGGCCGCCCGACAGGTAGTCGTTATGAACGTGGGTTTCGAACACGAAATCGATGGTTGCGCTGCGCGCCGCCGCGGCAGCCATCACCTCACGCACGTCGCGCTGGGGGTCGATCACCGCCGCATAACCGCCCGAAACCACAAGGTACGACGCGTCTCCAAGCGCATCGGTCACGAACTGCACGACTTCCACGGCTGCCTCCTGGGCGCATGGTATCGGATTCGCGGCGCATCTTGGGGACAGCGACGAGGCCCCGTGTCGCCACGGGGCCTCGATGGCGTTGAACGCTTCGCCGGTTATTCGCCGCCGAAGCCGGTGGCGTAATCGAAGACCGGGACGGGCGCCGCCTGGGGCACAGGCGCCGCGTGCCCCTCGACCGAGATGCGCGGCAGCCAGTCGAGCCAGGCCGGCAGGTACCAGTTGCGCGAACCCAGTAGTTCCATGCTGGCCGGCACGAGTACCGTGCGGACGACGGTAGCATCGAGGAAGACCGCCACCGCCAGCCCGAAGCCCATCTGCTGGAGAGCGACCATCTCGCCGGCCGCGAATCCGCCGAACACCACCATCATGATGGCAGCCGCGCCGGTGATGATGTGCGCCGTCGAGCGGAGGCCGTGTGACACCGCGTAGGTGTTGTCGCCGGTGCGCAGGAAGCTCTCCTGGATGCGGCTGAGCAGGAACACGTGGTAGTCCATCGAGAGCCCGAAGAGCACTGCGAAGAGGAACACCGGCAGCCACGCCTCGATCTGGTCGGACTGCTGGAATCCGAGCAGTTCGTTGCCCCACCCGTGCTGGAAGACGAGGACGATGAGGCCATACGCCGCGCCAACACTGAGCAGGTTCATCACGATCGCCTTTAGCGGGATCACGATCGACCGGAAGACCATGAGCAGCAGCAGGAAGCTGAGCGCGAGGACAAAGCCGATGACGATCGGCAGGTAGGTGTTCATCGCGTCGATGTAGTCGACCGTGCCCGCTGTCCCACCACCGACATACACATCGGCTGAGACGTTGGTGAACGCTGCCGGCACGTAGTCGCTGCGCAGGCGGCGCAGCGCGCTCATCGCCTCGGGGCTCGACGAGTCGCCGTTCAGGTAGACCTCGACGTACCCGTAGTTGCCGTCCTTGCTCGTCTGCAGCGTCGTCATCTCGGCGAATGCCGGGTCCGAAGCCACGCGGTCGCGCAACCGCGACATCGCAAGCGACACGTCGGGCGAACTCGCCCGGCCGTCGACGACGATCTCGACCGGGTCGATGCGGCCCGCGGAGAACTCCTTGTCGAGGATGTTGAACGCCTTCACGCTGTTGAGGTCCTGCGGGAAGGTAGAGATGCCGGTCGAACCGATGTTGATGGTGAAGTACGGCACGCTGAGCGCGATGAGCAGGCCCATCGACAGCGTGGCCGAGATCCACGGGTGGTCCATCACGAGTTTCGTCGTCTTGCCGAAGAAGCCAGCCTCGTCGCTCGTCTCGAGCTTCTCCTTGCGACCCGGGATCGTGAGCCAATTGATGCGGTCACCGAGCAGGCTGAGGATAGCCGGGATGAGCGTCAGCGCCATCGCGACCGCGGCGACCACGACGGTCATCGCGCCGACGGCGAGGCTGCCCATGATCGCGGTCGGGACGATGTAGAGCCCGGCGAGCGCGATGATGACCGTGATACCGGAGAACAGCACGGCGCGGCTGGCCGTGGCCCCTGAGTTCACGATCGCATCAACCTTCGCGACGCCGTGCAACCGCTCCTCGCGGAACCGCTCCACGATGAACAGCGCGTAATCGATGCCGACCGCGAGGCCAATCATCGAAATCATGTTGATGGTGATCGAGTCGATGGCGAAGACGCGCGAAATGAGCGCCGTCGCGCCGACTGCGACGAGCACGCCAAGCAGCGCGAGGATGATCGGCACGCCGGCCGCCGCCACCGCTCCGAAGACGACAACAAGAATGATGATGGCAACCGGAATGCCGATGGTCTCGCCGGCGGCCATGTCCTTTTCGTACTGGTGCTGCGCCTCGTGCCAGATCGAGCCGTCACCGGCGGTCAGCACCGTAAAGCCGTTCGCCGAATGCTCGTCCAGCGTTTCGAGCAGCGGCCCGACTTCCTGTGGCGCATCGACGACCGTGCTCGTCAGTTGCACCGGCAGGATGGTGGTGTGGCGGTCCTTCGAAACGAGCGACTCATCGCCGAGTTCGTAGTAACTGGCCACGCCGCCGACCGTCGCGTCGAGGCCGCGAATCTGGCCGACAAGTTCGTTGACGAACGCCTGGTACTCAGGGTCATCGACAGTCTTGCCGGGGTTCTGGATAACGACCGTCTCGGTCGCCGGCGACTTGCCGAGAATCTTGTTCTCGAGGATGTCATCGGCCTTCGCCGAATCGGAGCCGCGCACATCGAAGCCGGGTGTGAACTTCATCTGTGACGCCGCGCCGAGCGAACCCACAATCACAAGCAGCCAGACGCCGAGCGTGATCCAGGGATGGTTGGCACTCTTCCGGGCAAGCCGGTCGGGTGAAAGGAAAGACATGGACTACCTCCCGAGTGAGCCGGACTCCGGCCCATGCAGAAAGTGTCATGCCCGCCGGCGCCGGCCCCATCGGGAGCGTGGGTGAACTGTTGCCCCCCTTTCGTGCTCGCCCGGCTCATGCTTGGGGCTGATTCTTCGCCACGCGGCTCCCCAACGTGAGCCAGTTCACGGACGGGCCGCACGGACTGTGCGCCGGGTTACCGCGGCGTCGTACGCCGGTTCTACGCGGTCGACCCGTTCGGCAACCGCCTCGAGTTTCTCGAACGCGAATAAGCTCCTTACGCCCCGTTCGCGCGCGGGGCCGACTCGAACCCCTGCGTCTTGTGCGTCCCGTCGCAGAACGGCTTCTTGCCCGAGTGCCCGCAGCGGCAGAGCGCGATGACATCGACAGTCTCGTAGGCGTTGCCGTCGGCGTCGGTCACCGTCACACCACCACGTACAAGGTACGGGCCGTTGTCGCGCACGGTAATCGAAATGTCGGCCATCGTAGGTAACCCTCTTCTCTTTGGTAGGCGCGAAGTATACCCACCGATGACCGCCGCACAAGCGCCCGGACCTCCCACCGGGAAGCACGGACGCCCTTCGCGGGTACAATGCCGGTCATGGCCCGCGTCGCCCTTTTCGACCCCTGCTACATGTCCGCGCTGCGGCCCGGCGATATCAGCTTTGCCCGCCACGTGCTCGAAACGCTCGGTGACACGGTCACGCTGATCGACGGCCGCTGCTGCGGCCAGCCGGCGTTCAACAGTGGCTTCCGTGATGAAGCCCGCGCCGTCGGCCGCCAACTGCTGAAGGCCGGCCAGCCGTTCGAGACCGTCGTGGTGAACTCCGGGTCGTGCACGGCCATGGTTCGCCACTACCTGCCCACGCTGTTCGAAGGGCGCCGGGCGGCCGGCGCGACCAGCATCGCCAACCGCTTCGTCGATTTCGCTACCTATGTCGCCGCACATCCGATGCTCAATCGGGTCTCCTTCAAGCTCGACGGTGTCGTCGCCTATCACGACTCCTGCCACACGCGCCGCGAACTGCATGCCAGTGGCGCCGTCCGGGCGCTCCTCGCGCGCATCGATGGCCTCGAAGTGCGCTCGCTCCTGCACGAGGACGAGTGCTGCGGGTTCGGCGGCACGTTCGCGGCCAAGCTCCCGGAAATCTCCGTCGCGATGATGACCGCCAAACTCGACGACGTGGCCCTGACCGGCGCACGCGTGCTCGTCTCAGCCGACTACTCCTGCCTCGCCCACATCGAATCGGGCGCGCGCGGCATCGGTATCCAGCTCGAAGGCTGGTCACTCGCCGAACTCCTCTCGAGGGCGCTCTCGTGAGGAGCTACCACGAGCGAGCGAGCCGCGAGATGCGCATCGAGCGCCCTTCGGCCACCGTCACGCCGATCATGCGCAAACTCGTCGCCGATTCGCGCATGATGCTCGCGCGTGGCCCGCTCGACGCCCGCCAGCGAGCGACCAACGCCCGCGCCTATACCGTCGACCACCTCGAAGAGCTGCACGAACAACTCCGCACCCGGTTCGAGCGGCGCGGCATCGGCTACCACCGTTGCGCCACTGCAGCCCAGGCCGTCGCAAAGGTCACCGAACTGCTTGGCGACGCCCGTCGCGTGGCGAAGTCCAAGTCGATGGTCGCCGAGGAGATCGGCCTGACTCACGCCCTCCGCGCTCGCGGTGTCGACGTCCTCGAGACCGACATCGGCGAGTACATCGTCGACATCGAAGGGCGGGGGCCGAGCCACATCACCGCGCCGGCCCTCCACCTGAACCGCACGCGCATCAAGGAGATGCTCGAACGCACCGGCGCGGTCCTCGAAGACGACGACCCGACGCGCCTGTCGCAGTTCGTCCGCGACGTGGTCGGCCACTACTTCCAGGACTGCGACGCGGGCATCACCGGCGCGAACGCGGTCGTCGCCAGCTCCGGGCGGGTCATGATCGTCGAAAACGAAGGCAACGTGTCGCTCGGCGCCAGCCACCCGAAACTCCACATCGCCGTCACGGGCATCGAGAAGGTGGTCGCCGACGAGGCGGGCGCGCTGGCCATCCTCGAAGTGCTGGCGCCCAGCGCCACCGCGCAACCACTCACATCGTTCTCCCACTTCCTCGCCGAACCGCTCCCCGGCCAGCAGCGCCACGTCGTCTTCGTCGACAACGGCCGGTCGCGCATCCTCCGCGACCCGCGCTATCGCGACGTGCTGAAGTGCATCCGCTGCGGCGCCTGCATGAACGTCTGCCCGGTCTACCGGAGCGCGGGCGGCCTCTCCTACGGTTCGCCCTACATGGGACCGATCGGCGCGATCGTGTCGCCTTTGCTCTGGCCCGATGGGCGCTACGCCGACCTGCCGTTCGCTTCGAGCCTCTGCGGGCATTGCACCGAACAGTGCCCGGTCGGCATCCCTATCCACCGCATGCTCCTCGACCTCCGCGCCGACGCCGTGAAGAACCACCAGCAGGCCGACGCAAAGGAACGCCTCGCGTGGAAGGCGTTCGCCGCGACCTTCGGTGGAGCCACCCGGGCGCGTGCGGCCAGCGCGCTCGCTCGCGTCGGCCTGCGCTCCTTCGGCCGAACCATCCGGCCGCCCGGGCCGCACCGCGATGACCCGCGCCTCCTGCCGGACCCCTCGCTCACGCACGACCCCGAACTCCTCACTGCCGCGGCAGCGTCGCGCACGGTCATCCCCGAAGCATCGATCCCCGAGCAGTTGCCCGACGACCTCGCCGGCCGGTTCGCACACCGCGCCCGCCAGCTCGGTGTCGAAGTCGTGCGAGCCATCGAACCGCGTGAGGGCGACATCCGCCTGCGCGCCACCGCCGCAATCGCCTCGACGGGGAGCGTCCTACTTACAGACGAAGCCGCCTCGCGTCGTCCCCTCCTCGCCGCCAGCCGGGTGGTCATCGAAGTCGACCCCGCGACCATTGTCCCCTACCCGAACGCGCTCGCGACGCGCCTCGGCGATGGCGATGCACTCATCCTCACGGGCGCCAGCCGCACCGCCGACGTCGAGAAGATCCTCGTCCGCGGCATCCACGGCGCGGAGGAGATGGTGGTCGTCCTCCCCGGCGGCGAGTAGCCGGCTCGAACTGTTACTTCGCCCAGCCGACCGACTTCGCATTCACCCAGCCGCTTTCTCCACCGTCGACTGTCAGGTGGAGCCAGAGCGTCCCTGGCCCATCGCGAAACCCAACGTACTGCTCCTTCGACTGACCCTCGGCTTTCGGGTCCGGTTTCGGGTCATCGGCGAGAGAGAGCGTTGCGGTTGAACCACCTGGCACGCAGCGAACCAGGGTGGCAGCGGCATCGGGCGCGCTCCGTAGCTCGGTGCAACCACCCTGCGTCGCGAGGGCAACCTTCGGCGGGAGCGAAACCGGCGCTTTTCGCGCTTCGAACGGCAACACCTGCTCCGGCCAGCTTCGGCCCTTGCCCGGCGTCGCAAGCTGCACCGCCAGTTCCCCAGGGCGTTGGGTCCATTCGGCGTACCACGGCTGTTCGGCGTACTTCGGCGCAATCGTCTGGTTGCGAGCGACGTTGATGATGGTCCCGCGGTCGGTGCCCAGCAGCCCGGCAAGAGCGAACGACGGCCTCGGGTTGAGCACGTGGACCGGGTCGTCGAACGACGCGAGCGCCTGCCCCGTCGGCGAAACGAGCCTGTACCCGTCCGCCACTTCGACCACCAGGCTGTCGCTCGTGCTCATCCACGCGCTGTCGCCGAACCGCGCGAGGGCGACCCCGGCGCCCACGTATTGCGAGAGCGGAATGTCCGGCTGGCGGTCGACAATCGTCACCGCGCTCACCACCGGGAAGCCGCCCATGCCAAACGCCTTGATTCGCCCCGGCGACCAGGCCGAGGCGATGTAGCGCCCATTCGGAGAGACGGCGCCAACCGCCAGCCCGCCCGGTACTTCGACCCCGTCCCAGCCGAACCAGCGCCGCGCGGGAGCGCCCATGGTTTCGACCGCGAAGCCGAGCGCGCCGGGCAGCGAACGCACCGATGAGGCGCCGGGATCGACTCCACCAACCACCTTCGCAGTTGTCGCGGCGCCCAGGTCGATAAGGTAGACCGAGTCGCCCGCTCGCAGCGCAACCTTTCGCCCATCGGGCGACGTCACGCCGAACCCACCCGGCTCACCGCGCACGCTGAGTGGCCGCGCGGAACCGTCGGCAGCGCTCGCAAGCAGCAGTTCGGCGCCTTCCGCGGACGGACGGACGAGGATGAAGAGCGCGCCATGTCCCGCGCCCGGGAGAACACTCATGGGCTGGTCCAGTTCCCACGCCCGCCCGGTTGTCCGCTCGACGACGATCGTGGGGCTGCCCTCCTTCGCCTGCCCAAAGATGAGCAGGGCGCCATCGGGAGAGGCCTGGACACTGTAGAAGGTGTTCCCCGCGCCGGGGAACGACCACGTTTCGAGCGAACCATCGGCCGCGCTGAGGAAACCGATCCCGTCCCTGACCGTGACCTGCTCGCCGGCCGCGAAGACACGCTTTTCCAGGGGCGAACTCACCGCGTGCAGTGGCGGGGCTGTCGCCGTGGGCTGGGTAGCGGCTGAACCTGTGACCGTTGGCGCGGCTACGGCGGAAGGTGACACGAGCGGCGCCGGCTGGTCGCCCCCGCCCGCGAACATGCTTCGGAGCACCACGGCGCCGGCGAGCGTGGCCGTAACCACGCTTGCCAGGGCAAGTG
>CAYYDX010000037.1:0-28768 GCA_964470735.1 uncultured Anaerolineaceae bacterium | reverse complement strand
GCGTGATGGAAAACCACAAGATCCCGCTCGAGTTCGGCGAGGACGTGATCAAGCACCCGGACGCGGCGGTGCAGGCGAAGCACAGACCTGGCACGACAACGGCGGCGCGCTGGTGATGCTTGGCTCAGTTCGCTTCGAAGCGCCCGCTGACCGCTGGACCGAAGTCACCGTGCCCGTCTCCAGCGACTACGAGCCCGGCAACCCGCTCCATCTTCGCCTCGATGCCCCCGGCGGCGTGGACGTCTCCCGCGCCACCTCCGGTTGAGCCAGCCTCGCTCTCGCGCGTAAGTGTGAATTAATTGCGAGGGTGGGTTCGCCTTTGCTAGGATCATGCAAAGGCGGGACGTGGGTATGGATGCAACATCCGTCCTCGTGCTGAACCAGAACTACGAGCCGCTCAATGTCTGCAACATGCGGCGCGCGCTCGTCCTTGTGCTCCGCGGCAAAGCCGAAATTCTCGAGTCCGCCCGCGAAGCCATCCACACCGCCAGCGCGACCTACATCCTCCCCTCGGTCATCCGGCTCGTGCACATGATCAAGCGGCCTCGGCCGAAGGTGCGGCTCACGCGCAAGGAGATCTTCGCGCGTGACGGCTGGGAGTGCGTCTATTGCGGCCGCCAGACGCGTGAACTCACTCTCGACCACGTGATGCCACGCCACCGTGGCGGCCCGCATACATGGGAGAACCTCGTGAGCGCCTGCAAGAGTTGCAACCACAAGAAGGCAGGTCGCACACCTTCCGAGGCGCGCATGGCGATGGCTCACCAGCCGCACGTTCCGCGGGTTTCCATCTACCACGCGTTCTTCCCGTACCTCGGCGCCCAGGAGGAGTGGCGGAAGTTCGTGCCCGGCTGGGAAGGCGCCGCCGGGTAGCGCCCGGGACGCGACGTATACTGAACCCATGGTCACCGCACGATCATCCAACGCCGAAGACTACCCATCACTCGAGAGCGGCGACCATCTCACAGTGCGCGAATTCGAACGGCGGTACGCGGCCATGCCTGGCTTGAAGAAGGCGGAACTGATCGAGGGGGTGGTCTTCCTGGCGTCACCAGTCAGCTTCGAACACAGTCGCGGGCATAACACCTTGTCCACGTGGCTCGGTACGTATGTTTCTCGCCATCCCGGAGTTTCCGCACACAACGATGGCTCAGTGCGGCTGGATCCGGACAACCAGTTTCAGCCTGATATCTTCCTGCGCCGTACCGGATCGTCCCGGTCGGCGGTGGGCGAGAATGATCTGCTCGACGGGCCGCCGGAATTGGTGATCGAAGTCGCTGTCAGTTCGGTTTCGCGCGACTTGTTCGCAAAGAAGCATGTCTACCGCCGCAACGGTGTGCAGGAGTACGTGGTCTGGCGTGTCCGCGACCGGGAGTTGGATTGGTTCGAACTGGTCGAAGGCGAGTACGTCCTCCGCGCGCCGGGAAGTGACGGCACCATCGAAAGCTCGCAGTTCCCGGGCCTCCGGCTGGATGTGGACGCGCTGCGGGAGGGTGACGTCGCGCGGGTGCTTGCGGCCCTGCGCTAAGTCAGCGGTGGGAGCGGCCAGTGGCGCGTTCAACCGCCGACCGGAACTCCTCCAGCGAGCGCGCGAGCAGCGCCGGGTTTCGTCCCCGTTCGGTCTCGAATGACGAAGTTGGCGCGGGACCTGAGTCGTGGCCGGGGTGAATGACGGTGGCCGAAGGCAACCGCTCGAACACTCCCATCGATGCCCAGAGTGCTTCGAGTGCGCCGGCCTCAGGACCGGGAGTCCCCGGGCTGCCAACCGCCAGTGTGTCGCCCGTGAACACGTGGCCCGGCGCCGAATAGGACACGGACCCCGGCGTGTGCCCCGGGGTGTGAAGTGTTTCAACGATGAGGTCGCCGATGGCGATGGTTTCGCTGCCGCCGAAGGTGGTGGCGGAAATCTGTGGAGGGAGTTCGGCGGCATCGCCGGTATGCACGAACGCTCGGGCGCCGGTGGCTTCGAGCAGTTCGGCGGCAGCGTTGACGTGGTCGGCGTGGCTGTGGGTCAGAAGAACGGTCGTGATTGTCAGCCGGCGGCCCAAAGCGGCGTCGAGGATGCCCTGTGCATCCCACGCGGGGTCGATCACCGCGGCCTCGCCGGTTCGCTCGCAGGCTACCAGGTAGGAGAAGTTCCAGAGGGGCCCATGGCGGAAGCGCGCGACGAGCAGGCCGTCTTCGGCGCTCCACCGTGGCGGTGGGTGGTGGGCCACCTCAGTTGATCTCCTCGTAGATCGGCATCGTGACGACCTGCGCCCAGAGTTCGAGCGACATTTCTTCGAGGTGTTCCTGCCAGCGCGCCCACGTGCCCCGCGTGTACGCCGCCTGCGGGGACGAAAGGGCCGGCTGCACGGCTTCGGCGCTCATGAAGAAGAAGACGCCGAGTCGGGTCGGTCCACTGGTTCGTCCCACCATCGCGCGCGCAATCCCCGGGATACGCCGCACGTTCGCCAGGTGCTCGGTATCGAACCAGCGGTCGAACTCGTCGCGGAGGTGCGGCTGGATGCGAGCGCGCAGGAGCATCATCGGCAGGCCGGTGTTCACAACTCCCGATCGTCTACCAGCCGGACGACAAGGTCGATTGCGGGTGTCAGCGGGAAGCGCGAGTCGACGACGACGGCGGGGACGGAGAGTGGCTGAAGACGCGGCCGCATCCGTTCGAAAACGGCGACACCGGCCTCTGAGAACCCCTCCCGTGGACCCTGTAGCCGCTCACGAATCAGGTCATCAGGAGCGGTCAACCGGACGACGACGAGACGCGCCCCAAGTTCGTGCGCCAGGCGCAAGAACCGCTTGCGGTCGCGCTTCGTTACGTTCGTCGCATCGATGAGCGCGTGGCGGCCCGACTTCAGCGCCTTACGCGCGGCAGCATCGACGCGGGCGAACACGGCGGCACTTTCGGCGGGCGAATAGCGTGGCGCGGGGCTCAGCGCGAGCCGGACGGCATCGCTCTCGATATGCTCGAACGAGAGCCTTCGTGCGAGTTCCTTCGCGAACGTGGTCTTGCCTGCGCCGGGGAGACCACAGAGGAGGATGAGGGCGGGACTGCCAGCCGCCAAATTGCCGTTATGCATCGCCTGTGGTAGGTTGACCGATGTTCATAAGCAAGGCAAAGGAAGACTGAAGAACAAGGTTGCTGACCAACGAGCAGAAGACCACGCTAATCCGGGAGTACGGCGTTCACGCGACCGATACAGGCTCCCCTGAAGTCCAGGTTGCGATCCTCACCGAACGGATCAAGTACCTGACGACGCACCTCAAGGCGAACAAGCACGACTACCACACGCGCCGTGGTCTCCTGATGCTTGTCGGCCAGCGGCGCCGCCAGCTCCGCTACCTGAACAACAAAGACGTGAACCGCTACCGCGAAGTCATTGCCCGGCTCGGCCTCCGCAAGTAAGCGGGGGCCTTTTGGTTTGTCGTTCCTGAGCACGGCCGCAACCTGATCGAATCTCTTATCCCTTGCCAACGGCCCCCGTGGTACGCGGGCGGCATCGGCTCCCTCCGTGCATGAACCGGGAGAGCAAGACGTGAAATGGTCTGAGAAGCAGACAAGAAACAGAGAAGCATGAAAGAACCCAGGCAGTACGAAATCGAAGTTGGGGGCAAGACCCTCACCATCCAGCACGGCATCCTCGCCAACCAGGCCAATGGCTCGGTCACCGTTCGCCTCGGCGACACCGTTGTCCTCGTCACCGCCACGATGGCGGATGCGCGCGAAGGCATCGACTTTTTCCCGCTGACGATCGACTACGAGGAGCGCCTCTACGCGGTCGGCAAGATCCCGGGCGGATTCCCTCGCCGTGAAGGCCGGGCCAGCACCGATGGCATCCTCTCGATGCGCCTCACCGACCGGCCGCTCCGGCCGCTCTTCCCGAAGGGCTTCCGCCAGGAAGTTCAGATCGTCGGGATGACCCTCTCGGCTGACCGCGAAAACCAACCAGACACGCTCCTGACCGTCGGCGCGAGCGCCGCGCTCATGATCAGCGACATCCCCTTCAATGGACCCGTCAGTTCGGTTCGCGTCACACGCCTCGACGGCGAGTACATCGTGAACCCGACCTTCCAGGAAGCCGAAGACGGCGACCTCGACATCATCGTCGCGGGCACGAAGGAAGCGGTCGTGATGGTCGAGGCTGGCGCCAAGCAGGTGCCCGAGGACGTCGTCCTCGAAGCGATCGACGTGGCGATGGAAGCGAACCGGAAGATCATCGCGCTGCAAGAGCAAATCGCGGCAGAGGCGGCCCCGGTGAAGAAGCCATTCGTCGCCGCTGCCGAGAACGCCGACGCCTACGCGGCCGTCAGCGACTACCTGAAGGACCGCATCCCGGAACTGGTGGCCACCGCCGCCAGTGAGCGCAGCGACGCCAACAAGGCCGTTCGCCAGGAGCTGAACGAGAAGTTCGGCGAGACGTTCAAGTCGAACGAAATCGGCGATGCGCTCTACAGCGTCATCAAGAAGGCGATGCGCAAGCAGATCCTCGAGCAGGGCAAGCGCGCCGATCAGCGCGAGATCACGCAGATTCGCCCGCTCGACATCCACGTCGGCGTGCTTCCGCGGACGCATGGGACGGGCCTCTTCACCCGCGGCGAGACGCAGGTGCTGACCGTCGCCACGCTTGGCGGCCTGACGATGGCGCAGAAGCTCGACACGCTCTCGCCGCATGAATCCAAGCGATACATGCACCACTACAACTTCCCGCCGTACTCGGTTGGCGAGGCACGCCCGATGCGTGGCCCCGGCCGCCGCGAAATCGGCCATGGCGCTCTCGCAGAGCGGGCCCTCGAGCCGGTCATCCCGAGCGAAGCCGACTTCCCCTATGCGCTCCGCCTCGTGAGCGAGGTCATGTCCTCGAACGGCTCGACCTCGATGGCGAGCGTCTGCGGCAGCACCCTCGCCCTGATGGACGCCGGCGTGCCGATTTCGGCGCCAGTGGCGGGCATCGCGATGGGCCTGATCATGGGCGAAGACGGCAATTACAAGGTGCTGACCGACATCGCCGGCCAGGAAGACTTCATGGGCGACATGGACTTCAAGGTCGCCGGCACGAGCGACGGCATCACCGCGCTGCAGATGGACATCAAGATTGGTGGCGTCTCGCGTGAACTGCTGACGACCGCGCTGCAACAGGCGAAGGACGCGCGCGAGTTCCTGCTTGCGAAGATGGCGGAAGTCATCGCCGAGCCGCGCGCCGAAATGTCCGAGTACGCGCCGAAGATGTACAAGATCCAGATCAACCAGGATCAGATCGGCACGGTCATCGGCCCCGGTGGCAAGACCGTTCGCAAGATCCAGGAAGAGTCGGGCGGCGCGACCATCGAGATCCAGGAAGACGGCACGGTCATCGTCGGGTCGCCGAACGAAGCGGTCGCCCGCAAGGCTATCCAGATGATCGAAGGCCTGACGAAGGAAGTGAAGGTCGGCGAGGTGTACACCGGCAAGGTGACGCGCCTCCTGAACTTCGGCGTTTTCGTCGAGATCCTTCCTGGCAAGGAAGGTCTCGTCCACATCTCGCAGCTCGGCGAGGACCACGTGGAGACGGTCGAAGACGAAGTACAGCCAGGCGATGAAGTGACCGTGATGGTCACGGAAATCGATAACCTCGGGCGCATCAACCTCAGCCGCCGGGCGGTTCTGCTCGGCGAAGAGCCGCCTCCTCCGGGTTCCGGCGGTGGCAGGGGCGGCCGTGGCGGTGGCCCCCGCGGTGGAGATCGGGGCCCTCGTGGGAACGGTGGCGGTGGCGACCGCGGCCCGCGCAACGGCGGCGGCGATCGTGGCGGCTTCCAGCGTGGTGGTGACCGTGGCCCGCGTGGTAACGGTGGCGGTGGCTTCGGCGGCCGTCGCGAAGGTGGCTTCGGCGGTGGTCAGCGCGGCGCTGGTGGTGGCGGAAGCGCCCCCATCGGCGGCGCCTCGCGCGGCTGGACGCGCCGCGAAACCACGGACGGTGCGCCGCCTCCTCCCCCGGCGCCCCGCCGCGACTTCGGTGGCAGCTTCGAAGACGACGAGTAGTCCCGCAAGGCGAGACTCGTCCCGGTTGAGTTACAACGAAGGCCCCGGCGCCCGCCGGGGCCTTTTGTTATGCGGCGGGCAATGTCAAAGTCCGAGGTGGTTAAGAAACGCCAGGAGTTCGGCGACGTCGGTGCGGGCTATTTCCCACAGCTGCGGGACATCAACGGCATCGTACGCGTGCATCACGACATCGCGCAGCCCCGCCCAGCGTCGCCAATCAACCTCTGGATGGGCGCCTCGGAACTCGGATGAGAGACGCTTTACCGCCTCGCCAATAACCGTGAGCTGACGCTCCACGGCAGCGACTACGAGCCAATCTTCGCCGTCGAGACTGCCGGTCTGCACGGCCCCAAGAGCTTCGGCGACGCGTCCGGCGGCCTGCCGGATGTCTTGAAGCGACGCGAGGTCGTTATGCGGCGGCATACACAACGCGGGCTGACTCGAGGATGGTCCGCCGGCGAATCTCGTTGAAGTCAGCCTCGACCACGTGCCGTTGCGCGATTCCGGCATCGCGCCGGAAAAGTCCGGCAAGTTCCTCTTTCATTGCCCAGATATCTCTCCAGGTCCGCTTCACCCCCGGCGCCCAGGTGACGAGGAAGTCGATGTCGCTGTCCGGGCGAAAGTCGTCGCGGAGGACCGAGCCGAAGACCGCGAGTTCGGCCACACCCCACTTCTCGCAGAAGATGCGCAGCGCTTCGGGGTCGTAATCGAGGTGTCCGGCTCTCATGGTGGAATTGTAGCCGACGGTGTCCAGCAGGCCGCCCCGAGATCTTGAGGTTTGCTAAGATTGTTCCGACGACTCAGCGCCGGGATCGAACCGTTCGAGCAGCCGCCGAATGGTAACTCGGAGCACGGGAACCTCCTCCACAGCAACCAGCCAGATCTGATCGAGGTCCACGATGTCATAGGCGTGGACGATGATGTCACGGACACCGGCCCAGCCGCGCCAATCAACATCCGGCGCCGACTCGCGGAAGTTGACGCTGAGTCGCTTTACAGCTTCACCCAATGTGGCGAGCTGCATTTGCGTGGCGGAGAACGTCTTTGCGTCACCAAGAAATGCCTCACGCGACATCTCCGCCACGAAAGCCTCAACCAACTCGCACGCGAGCTGAATGTCGCGCAACGCAGACCTGTCGTTAGGCGGCGGCATAGATCGTTTTGGCGGAATCGAGGATTGCCTTTCGGCGGAACTGGTTCCGATCCGCCTCGACAACCTGGCGCTGCGCAAGGTCAACTTCGCGGCCGAGCAGCGCCACCAGCTCGTCCTTCATCTCGAACATGGCAAAAAGACGCGGGCGGCGACCCGGCGCCCAGGTGACGAGGAAGTCGATGTCGCTATCCGGGCGAAAGTCGTCGCGGAGGACCGAGCCGAAGACCGCGAGTTCGGCAACGCCCCACTTCTCGCAGAAGGTGCGCAGTGCTTCGGGGTCGTAGTCGAGGTGTCCGGCTCTCATGGTGGAATTGTAGCCGACGGTGTCCAGCGGACTGCCTCACCCTGGCGGGACTTCGAACATGTTTGGTGACGCCTCTGGCGCGGACAGCTTCGGCCAGCCGAGGTACCGCGCGACAGCCAGCGAGATACCCAGCCCGGCGAACGAGACAACCGCTCCCGCAACGGTGTCGAGGATGAAGTGGTTTCCGGTCATGACCACCGCGAAGAACATCGCGACAGGCCAGGCAACCCCGAACACGTAGGCCCATGGTTTCCGCGAGACCCACGCCACCACCACTCCGAGCAGGAGCGACCAGCCAAAGTGGAGGCTCGGGACGGCGGCGAACGGGTTCACGAAGGCGCGAGCCTCCTGTGCGTTGTAGCCGACACGGTCGAACGCGGCCATCGTGTCGATAAAGCCGCCGAACGGCACGAGCCGCGGCGGCGCCACGGGGAACAGCCAGTAGATCACCACACCGATGGCGCCAGACGCGAGGAATGCGTTCCGAGTGACGAAGTATGCCTTCCGGTGCCAGATGTAGAGCCAGACCGCAACGAGAATGACGAGCGGCATGTGCCCCCAGAAGTAGACCCAGTTCATCGTCTTGATGAGCCAGTAGTGATCGAGAATCCACGATTGCAGCTCGAGTTCGTGGTAGAGGTGGAGCCGCTGTTCGAGGTCGATCAGGCGGAAGCTGCGAACCATCGCTTCGCCGGCGCGGTCGACCACGGCGCCGCGAATCGCGAAGTAGATGAGGAAGGCAATGACCACGACGACCGGTTCGTGGAGGCCGATCCGGGCGCTCGCGGCCCAGGCGCGCTTCACCGGGCTCTGGGTGGTGGCGGCAGTCACCCCCACAGCCTAGCGCCCCGTCTTCTTTCGCGAAGCCTCGCCCGCCATCTACACTCAGCGGAGGAACGTACGGTGAGTAAGCGAGGTTGCGCATGGAAATCAAGGTTGACAGTGGTGACATCACGCGAGCGGCGGCCGATGCCGTCATCGTTAACCTCTTCGAAGGTGTAACTGGCCCGGGCGGTGGAACGGGCGCGGTTGACGAAGCGCTCGACGGCGCGATCAGCAAACTCATCGCGCAGGGAGACATCCGCGGGAAGAGCGGCGAAGTTACGATCATCCACACCTTCGGCAAGATTGCCTCGCCGCGTGTGGTCGTGGCCGGGCTCGGCAAGGCGAAGGACTTCGATGTCGACGCGATCCGCAACCTCTCCGCGAACCTCGCGCGGGCACTTCGCAAGCCGGGCATCAGCACACTGGCGACGATCGCACATGGCGCGGGCGTGGGTGGGATCGAGGCCGGCGCGAGCGCGCAGGCCATCGCCGAGGGTTCGCTGCTCGGCGCTTACCGGTTTCTCAAGCACAAGGCGAAGGACGATGACCGCACCGAACTCGCTAGCCTGACGATTGTGGAAGATGATGCCGCGAAGCTGACCGCGCTCGAAGCCGGTGTCGCACGCGGTGTCATCCTCGCTGAGGCGACCAACCTCACGCGTGATCTCGCCAACGAGCCTTCAAACCACCTGACCCCTTCGGACCTCGCCGCCCGCGCGGCCGATGTCGCGAAGGAGCACGGCCTCGAACTCGAGGTGCTCGAGCGCTTCGACATGGAACAGAAGGGCATGGGCTCGCTGCTTTCGGTGGCCAAGGGCAGCGCACAGCCGCCGAAGCTCATCCGGCTCTCCTACCGGGGCCGTGGCGGCGAGGGGTACGACCTCGCACTCGTCGGGAAGGGCATCACGTTCGACACCGGTGGTATCAGCATCAAGCCGGCCGCAAACATGGAGGCGATGAAGGCCGACATGACCGGCGCGGCCTCGGTCATCGCCGCCATTGGCGCGATTGCGAAACTGGGGCCGAAGGTGAATGTCGTCGCAATCGCGCCCTGCACCGAAAACATGCCCGGCGGCAACGCGACAAAGCCCGGCGATGTGGTCAGCGCGATGAACGGACGCACCATCGAGGTCATCAACACTGACGCTGAAGGCCGCCTCGTGCTCGCTGACGCGCTCTGCTGGGCGAAGGAGCTCGGCGCGGCGAACATCATCGATGTCGCAACGCTTACGGGGGCTGTTACGACCGCGCTTGGCGATGTCGCCTACGGCCTGATGACCAACAACGACGCGTTCTGCGCGAAGTTCGAAGCCGCCGCCTCGGCTGCCGGGGAGAAGACCTGGCGCCTTCCCATGTGGAAAGAGTACGACGAGTTCATCAAGAGTGACGTCGCTGATTGCAAGAACTCGGGGACGCGCGGCGCTGGCACGATCGTCGGCGCGAAGTTCCTCGAGCCCTTCGTTGGCGATACGCCGTGGGTGCACCTCGATATCGCCGGAGTCGACATGATGTCGGCGGACAAGGGCTGGGTGAGCAAGGGAGCGAGCGGCTACAGCGTGCGGGCGATGGTGAACCTCGCGGTGGCGATGGCGTAGTCGCCTCCCGCCTACGTCTCAGCGGCCACCGGAACCCCCTCGGGCGCCAACGTTACCTGGAGACGCCTGGCCCGAAGTGAACGCACTTCGGGCACGAGCAGGACGAGCGCCGTCGGAATCACCACCATGCACACGCCTACCCAGAGCGCTGCGTCCAGTCCGATGCGGTCGGCGACCGGTCCGGCGGCTGCGAGGCCGAGCGGCGCCAGCGCCACCGAACCGAGCGCATCGTAGGCGCTGACGCGTGAGAGCGCTTCGGGCGCTACGTTTTCGTGCAGCGCGGTGTACCAGAAGACGTTGAACAGTTCGACCCCAACGCCATTCACCACTGCCGCGCCGACGACGAGGGACAACGGCAGTCCCATCGCCATTGCCGCGAGCGGTAATGCGTTGAGGAAGACTGAGAAGGTTGCCATGAGGATTGGGCGTGAAGGACGCCAGCGCAGCGCGACGAACCCGCCGGCCATGAAGCCGATGGACTGACCGGCGAGGATCGCGGCCCACGCCCGCGCCCCGCTGAACTCGCGCTCCGCCACGAGCGGGCCGAGCACCATGAACGTGCCGAAGAAGCCGATCAGGACGATCGTGAACTGCACCACGATTGCCCACAGCCAGCGATGCGAGGTGAACTCGCTCCAGCCATCGCGAAGGTCGGCAATGATGCTCGAACCCGCGGCGGCAGCCGCGCGGATGCCACGCATCTGGCTGAGGAAGGCGGCAGCGACGAAGAAGGTCGCCGCGTCGATGGCGATCGTCCAACCGGCGTTGAACGCAGCGACCGAGATGCCGGCAGCGGCCGCGCCGAGGATCATGATCATGTTCGTGCCCATGCGCAGGAACGCATTCGCCGCCTGGAGGCGTTGCGCTGGCACGGTGAGGGGCACGACCGATGTGTCGGCGGGGTAGAAGATCGCCGAGGCGCCGCCGTTGATTGCTTCGAGCACCACCAGGTGCCAGATCTCGGCGTTTCCGCTGATGAGTAGTACCGCGACGAATGCCTGGGAGCTGCCGGCCACCAGGTTGCTGCCGACGAGCACCAGGTTCCTCGGCACGCGATCAGCGATGACGCCGCCGACCGCGAGCAGGACCACATGCGGCGCCATTCGCGCGGCAAGCACGATCCCGAGCGCCGACGCCGAATCGGTGAGGTGCAGCACCGCGAAGGCAAGCGCCACCGGCGCCATCGCGTTGCCGAGGAACGAAGTGCAACGGCCTGCGAAGAGCAGGGCGAAGTTCCGCTCGCGAAGCAGGTCGGTGACGTTGCGCAGGGTGTCCTCCGAGTCGCTCGCTGAAGCGACCGTCGCTGGTGGCGGACAGCAAACGGCCCGCGTGCAAGGCGGGCCGTTCGTTGCTTTTCAGCGGTGGAGACTACACCGCAAGCGGGTCTTCGGCCATTTGCCGCAGTCCCGGGTTGAACTGTGGCAGCCGGTCGATTCCGAGTTCGTCCATGAGCGAGATGTAGTCGAGGTTCTGCTTCTGGCGGAGTTGCCGCAGCTTCTCGACGCCGCTGTTCAACTTCTCCATCCCGTTTGCGAAGAGGATGACCAGCGCTTCGCGTTCCGCGTGGCTATGGCGAAGCTCGTTGGAGAGCGACGCCTCGCCGCGTCCGAGCCACGCCTGCACGTTCTGGCGGCCGCGCGGGTGGTGCTGCATGTACCAGGTCATGTGGCGCTTGCCGTACTCCAGGTGGCGCTTCGAGTCGCGAGCCATCAGGTCGAACAGGTGTGCGTCGAGGTCGGTGCGGGCGTAGTCGCGGTTCGCCTCGAACAGGCTGAGTTCGTACGACTTGTAGACGACGTCGAGGCAGACAAGCATCTCGGTGAGCTTGAGCGCGCCGTACCAGCCGCGATAGAGCGTGCCGAGCGGCGCCTGCCCGAGGCCGCCGCCGTTCGCCAGCGCGCGCTTACGCAGGGCTTCGACCTTGTGGCCGGCGTCGTAAACCTGGGTGCCGAGGAAGAGCATCACGTCGTGGAAGCCGTAGCTGATCGGTTCGAACCACTTCGAGATGATCTTCTGTTCGACGAGGCCGTGGGAGCTGTAGGTGGTGCAGAGCTGGCACATCGCCCGCTCCACCTCTTCAGGGAGCTCTTTCAGGCCGTTCGCCCAGTCGAGGTCGGTCGCCGGGATCCAGCGGTCCTTGATCGCGTCTTCGTAGAGCACGTCGACGCCTTCGGCCCAGACTTCGGACTTCTCGAAGATCGTGTAGCTGCCGGGGAGGTAGTTGTCTTCGCTGGGGTGCGAACCACGCGGCGCATCGTTCTCGTACGGCCAGCGGTCGGGCACCTGGCCGTAGCTGCCGATGTTAATGCGGTCGAGCGTCATCCCATCCGGGCCCGGGGTGGCGCGCACGCCGCGCTCGGACTTTGTGCGGATGAAGTTGAAGGTGAGCTGGCTCATCCGCTCGGGGTTCTCGTTCACCTTGTCGACGAAGGCATCGACGCGGTCGGCCGACACCTTCATGTAGGCGATATTGGCGACGGTGCGGTCCTTGAGTGATGACGCTTCGAGCTTCGCGAGCAGGTCATCGGGCCAGCCGAGAAGGTGACCGCGGGCTTTGGTCGCTTCCTGAAGTTGCATGTGTGGCTCCCTTGGGTAGGCCACTGCCGCCCGGGCAAGGGGCGGCAGCGTGGTCGAAAGTTTGCGGGCGGCTAGTTGTTCCGCACGGGGTCGAGGAACTCGCGCATGCCGGGGGCCATCCGTTCGCGGCGGTCGCCGAGGCCGATGACTTCGAGGCGATGCATGTACTCGTTGATCTGGCGCCTGCGCATGATCATGAGCTTGGCGAAGCCCTCGTCGATGTGTTCGATGCCACCGCCGGCCAGGATAGCGAGCGCTTCGCCAGTCGTCGGGTTGGTGGTCAGGCTGGCCTGCTGGCTCTGGCCGAGCGCACCCTCCTGGACGTCGAGGTAGTGGTGCAGTTCTTCCTTGCGCCACGGCTCGGTGTCCATCACGTACTTCAGATGGGTGACACCGAAGGCGAGGTGGCGGCTCTCGTCCTGCGCGGAGAGGCGGAAAATGCGCTTCTCGGCATCGTTCTGGCTGATCAGTTCGCCCATGCGGAAGAGCGTCTGGACGAAGCCTTCGCCAACGAGGTGGAGCAACGCCGTCATCTCGGTGAAGTCATCGACGCTGAGCAGGTTGATGGCGCCGAAACCAGCGTCGACCATGCCGCCACCGTTCGAAAGCGCGCGCTTGCGGAAGACGTCGAGGTGGCGGCTTTCATCCATGATCTGGGTGCCTAGGAAGAGTTGGGACTCGAAGTGATCCGGGTGGACTTGCTCCATGAACCGGCCGGGCAGGTCGCCAGCAATGAACTCGACCTGGGTGAGGAAGGTGCAAAGCGTGCACATGGCCCATTCGAGGTCGTCCGGGAGTGGCTTGAGGGTGTCCCACGGGATATCGCGCGCGCTCGACCACTGGCGCTGCTGGGCCTCTTCGTAGAGCAGCATCGCGCTCTCGGACCAGACGTCACCCTTGGACTTGTACTGGCGGGCATGGCGCGGCGAGCGGCTGTCGGCCTTCGCGCCGCGCGGGCTGAAGATGGCGATGCCGGCTTCGGTCTTTTCTTCCACGCCGTAGGTCATCGCGTTGATGTCTTCCAGCGTGAGGCCGCGCCGGCCGGCCTGGATGTTCATTCCTTGCTGGGTGTCGAGGTTGAGCCAGTCGAAATTGGCGCCCGGGACATCGACGAATTTGGGGGCAGCAGCCATTGCACTCTCCATTCGCCCGCGGCAGCGGACGTCGATAGGCCCAATATATCCGATGGATAGGAACGCGTGCACTAATATGGCGGGAATAGCGAGGTACTTTAGAGCAAAATCTCGGGACCACACGGGCAAGAATCGCTCAGGTTGCCGTGAAGGACGCCGCGTTCAGCGGTCGAGGACTGCGAAGAGTTCGGCGAGCGCAACAGAGAATCCGGGCATGACGGCGGTTTCGAGCGCACCATCAGCGGGCAGCCGTTCGCCGTCACGCGCTCCTTCGAACACCTCGACTGTGCGCGCGTAGGGGTCGATGAGCCAGCAGACATCGACGCCGTTCGAACGGAACGAGCGGCACTTTCGGCGCAGTTCCGCCATCGTCTGGTCTTCGGAGCGAACTTCGACCGCGACCGAGGGTACGCTGTCGTCGTCGTCGGGACGGCCGGGCGCCCAGTATGCCGTGTCCGGGAGCCTGAACCCGGAGCCATCAGGAAGCCTCACCCGGCCTTCCGGGCCGCCGCTTCCGCCCGCCTGGCGATGAAACGCGTAGATCGCGTAGGTCAGGAACTCGACGACCTTCCGGTGAACACGGCTCGGCATGGGCTTCTGCAACACCATCCCATCGATGTATTCGAGGTACGGCTTCTCTTCGGGTAGGGCGAGGAATTCGGCCTCGCTCATGCGGCGGCCGTGATACACCGAGACCGGGAAGGGGGACGCCGAAGGATTTGGCTGCCGAATGGCCATGTGGTCAGTATAACGCGCTGTCTCGTGCCCCTGGTCTCCGATACCCTCGATCCTTGTGGAGTATGACGTCCCGGAGCATGTTGCGATTCACCGGCGCGACGGCCGCACCGAAGTGCTGCTGCACCGGTCGATGGCGGTACTCGGCGTCGAGAAGATCGAGATCAAGAGTGCCCGCGGTACGGTCATCCTTCCGCTGATCGGTCTGCTGCTCGCGCTCGGCGCGGGCTGGTACATCGCACGCGAGGGCTTCACGTTGCCGCTCTGGGCGCTCATCGCGCTGCTGCTGTTCTGCATGATCCTGGTTCCGTTCTCGGCGATGAGTCTCATCAGTTCGGTCGTCGGCGCGGATGTGGTGGTCGATGCGCGCAAAGGTTCGGCGACGTGGCAGCAGGGCTACCTCGGCATGGGCATCGGGACGAAGGAATTCGTGCCGTTCACCCGGATCGACCACTTCGAGATTACCGTGGAAGGTGACGAGGCCGACCGCTGGCATGACCAGACTGACGACCTGCGGCAGTTCGCCCTCGTGCTTGTGAAGGACAACGGGAAGCGACTGACGCTAGCACAGGTGCCCGTTCCCGCCTACGGACAGGCGGACGGAATGGACCGCACCCTTGCCGTGGGACAGGCGGTGGCGAAGCTGGTAGGGTCGAAGGTGACCATCCCCGAGGGCTGGGAGATGGTCGAAATCGACACCGCGACGGGCGAGCAAGTGAAGAAATCCGCTACCGCCGCGAAAAGGAAGAGCCGTGGACGCAGCCGCTGAACTCCTGAGAGACGCCAAGACCATCGCCGTTGTCGGACTCGACTCGCGAACCGACCGCACGGCGTACCGCATCGCCTCATATCTCAAGGAGCACGGCTACCGGGTCATCCCGGTGCATCGCGGCAACTTCCCGGCAGACGAGGTGCTCGGTGAGAAGGCATACGCGTCGTTGAAGGACGTGCCCGAGAAAATCGACCTCGTCGACGTGTTCGTGCGGCCTGATCAGACCACGCCGGTCATCGAAGATGCCGTCGCCGTGGGCGCGAAGGGCGTCTGGTTGCAGGTGGGCATCACGAACCCGGAAGCGCTGGCGAAGGCTGCCAGCGCCGGACTGGTGACGGCACAGGATCGCTGCACGATGGTCGTGCATCGGGATCAACTGTCGGCTTAGCCCCGGGCAAGCCGTCCGAGCGCCCAGGCAGCGCGCTCGACGCTTCCGTAGACCGGTATTCCCCGCGCCGCGAAGTCGTCGCGCACGTCGTCGACGATGGCCCGGTGCTCGCGGTTGTTCGTCTCGGTAGGTCCGAGGACGACCGCGATGGGCTTCGCGGACTTCTCGCAAATCTGGGCGAGGCGGTTGCAGGCGTGCCTCAAGCGGTCTCCGGCATCCGGCCGTCCGAAGAACCAGTCCTCGCCGACGTTGGCAATCGCGAGGTCGTAGTTCGGGCTTTCGAGCATGAGTTCGAGGAGGCCGTTCGATGAGAGCCCGGAGCCTGCAAGGATCGACTGGTCAACGGGGTTGCCGACCCAGTCGGCGAGTTGTGGCGCCTTCGCGCGAACCCTCTCGCGGACATCGCCCGGGAGCGCAACTACGGTGAAGCCGTTCTCCTCGGCCGCGTCGGCCGACTGGACGCTGCGGCCGCCACCACCTCCGACGATGGCGATGTTGCGGCCGGCCGGCTGCGAGAGCATCGAGGCGCCGAGCATCAGGTCGAGGAGTTGCTCCTGGTTGCGCGCTTCGTGCGCACCAGCCTGGCGCAGGACGGTGCTCCACAGTTCGGCCGCCCCGGCGAGCGCTGCCGTGTGCGAGGCTGCCGACCGCGCGCCGGCACTCGTCCGTCCAGCCTTGTGGATGACCACCGGCTTCTTCGCGGCGGCGGCCGAGAGCCCTTCGAAGAACCCGCGCCCATCGGGTACGCCCTCGACGTAAGCGCCGATGACCGCCGTTTCCGGGTCGTCGGCGAGGTAGCGGAGCATCTCACCTGGGGTGACATCGAGGCCGTTGCCGTAGTTGGCGACCTTGCCGAACTTCAGGCCGCGTGCGTTGCCACGGGTGATGACTTCGACGGCGTTGTTGCCGCTCTGGCTAAGGAAGGCAACCGCGCCGTGCGTGACTGGCAGATCCGGCCGGAAGGAGAGGCCGCCAGCCGGGTGGTAGAGACCCATACCGTTCGGACCGAGGATGCGCACACCCTTCGCCGCTGCACTCGCCGCAATCTGGCGTTCGAGGTCGGCGGCGCTCTCGTCGCCGGTCTCGCTGAACCGCCCCGTGAAGAGGTGGAGGAACCGCACACCCCTGGCGCCGCACTGCTCTACGAGGTCGAGAACCGCGCCGGCCGGCAGGCAGGAGATGACAAGGTCGACCTGGCCCGGTACTTCGGCGAGCGATGGATACGCCTTCAGCCCGGCGACCTCGCTGGCGCCGCGATTCAGCGGGTAAATCGGCCCGGCGAACCCCTGGCCCTTGATCGCCTCGACGTAGTCGTGGCCGGGACTATCGACATTGGTCGAAGCGCCGGCGATGGCGACGGACTGAGGGCTGAAGAGACGGTCGAGGTCGGGAGTGGTAGGGAACTTCGGCACGGGCCGATTCTACCGAATCGCGTCTCAGACGCCCCGTTTGTCGCCCCAGATGAGAATGTGGAGGCGCGAACTGAAGCGGTAGGCATGCTCCGCGCACGCCTCCGCGAGCCACGGACTGCGCACGTTCAGTTGCGCGGCGGTTGTTCCTTCGGGCATGAGCACCACTCTGCCTGCCGGAATGCCGTACCGCGAGCACAGGTCTTCGACCTCGTTGAGGTCGGATTGCTGCTGAACCACGAACTTGAAGAAGGCGTTCTCGCGCGCGGCGAAGTCTCGCAACGGAGCGTCGGGAAGGCGGTCGAGGCCTTCGTTGCCGGCGTGGCGCAACTTCGGCGAGACGTTCCATTGGTCAACGAGATCCGCGAGCGGCCCGGGCGACACCGTTCCGTTCGTCTCGACCTCGATGCGCATCCCGGCGTCCTTCAAGCGCCCGGCCAGGGGGACGAGTTGGGCGCGCTGGATGAGCGGTTCGCCACCGGTGATGACGACATTGCGGGGCGGTCGCGCGAGCACGTCGTTCGCGACGGTGTCTACGTCCATCTCCATCGTCTGCTTTGCGCGGTCGAAACGCGTCCAATCCCACGTGTAGGCGGTGTCGCACCACGAGCAGCGGAGGTTGCAGGTCGCGAGGCGGACGAATGTGCTGGCGACGCCTGCGGAGACTCCTTCGCCCTGCACCGAGGAGAAGATTTCTGGCAGGCCGTCTTCCATGCGTGACAGCAGGAGACGCACGTCATGGACCTCGCCCTGCTGAGCGGTACGTTCGGGCGCGGCCACTATCGCCTCGACAGTGCGGGGTCGGTCAGGCCCGCTGCTGCAAAGCCCGCGGCGCGTAGTTCGCACGAGTCGCACGCGCCGCACGGCCATTCGAGTCCGGCGTAGCAACTCCAGGTGAGTTCCAACGGCGCGCCGATCTCCGTGCCGTAAGCGGCGATTTCGGCCTTCGACATCGAGATAATGGGCGCTTCGATGCGGATCGGGACTTCGTAGGCTGTGCCGACCTTGCTGCCGAGGCGGATCACCTCGGTGATCGCGTCGTAGAACTCCGGCCGGCAATCAGGGTAGCCGGAGTAGTCGATGGCGTTGGCGCCGACAAAGATCCCGCCCTCGAGCGTCGACGGATCCACGTGTTCGCGCTCGATCATGTCGAGCAGCCAGCTTTCGAGCGCAGCCGCCGCGAGCGTTACGAAGAAGGTATTTCGCAGCGGCACGTAGGTGTTCGGAATCTCGCTCGCCATCGTGCCGAAGTCGCGGTTCTCGGGGATGGCGATGGCGCTGTTGGTGAGCGACGAGAACGATGCGAGGTTCGCGTAGAACGCGGCATCGACCTCGAGCAGCGGGATTTCGAGCCGGTCGGCGACGGCGCGAGCGGAGCGCAGTTCGCGCAGGTGGCGCTGTCCGTAGCCGATGCTCAACGCGCGTACATCGTGCCCCTGGCGAACGGCGTGAGTCGCGACGGTGGTCGAATCGAGCCCGCCGGAGAGGAGAACGAGCGCGTGCATGCTCAAACGGTAACAGGCGAAGCCACGGCGGGGGAGCTCGTAGTGACGTTTCGGGCAGCGCGCAAAAGGTAGAGGCAGTATTGTGACGCGATGCACAAGCCACCGGCACAGAAGACTCGCCCGGGATTCCGCGCTTATGACTGGGACGCCATCGCCGGTATCGTCGCCGCCGGGGCCGCCCTGGTCCTCCACCTCCTCCACGTCATCGAAGCGGACGTTCTCCTCACGATTGCCCTCGTGGTGCTCGCGCTGCTCCTCTTCCGCGACCTTCGCCGTGAAGCCGAAGACGAGATGATGATGCACACCGCCCGGAACACTGAACGCTCGGTTGAGGAGTTGCTGAGCCGCAGCCTGCCACCGGATACCGTGCTCATCGGCCCGCGCCAACTGCGGTCGGCGAGCGAGTCGTTCGCGCGCCAGGCTCGCGGTGAGATGATCTGGTTCAACGTCTGCCTGCTCATGTTCAAGCCGCAACCGCTGTTTGACGCGCTGCTGGCGCCCGCGCTTGTGAACCCCGCGGTCACGGGCGTCCAGTTTGTGCTCGACGAATCAGAGCGTGCCGCCTGGGAGGCCGAAGTGGTTCCGAAGGCCAACGCCACCGGGTTCGGGTCGAAGCTGCGGCCGCCGCGCTGGGTGCCGCTCAAGCAGGAGGCCGTCTCGTTCATCCTGGCCGATAACCCCGGCGGACGCACCGAAGCGCACCTCAGCTTCTGGGGCGAACCGTTCATGGCCCGCCAGGCTGGCTTTGATATCCCCCGGTTCGTCTTCCATGTGAAAGAACACTCTGACCTCGTGCCCCAGCTCGTGGAACTCGAGCGCCGCCACCGAGGATCTGCCACGGCCTAACCCGGCCGTTCGAGCGAGTGCCTGCGGGAGCGGAGCGGTACACTCGCGAATGTGCAGCGCGAGTTCCCGAACCGCCTCGATTCGCTGACCGGGCTGCGGTTCTTCGCCGCATGGCTGGTGGTCGTTCACCACTTCTCGAACTTCGCCTCGCTGCCGATCCTCTGGCGGTACACCGGGTTCGGCGCGACCGGTGTGACCTTCTTTTTCGTCCTCTCCGGGTTCGTCCTCACCTGGTCGTTCGTCCCGAGTGACACGCCCGGGCGGTTCTACTGGCGGCGGTTCGCACGCATCTGGCCGTTGCATGCGGTTACCACGCTGCTTGCGCTCCCGGTGTTCTACTCCTGGCGCGATACACCCTACGACTGGACGGCGATCGGACTCTCGTTCGCGTTGCTGCACGCCTGGGTTCCGACCGCGACGACGTACTTCGCCGGAAACCCTGCCTCGTGGTCGCTCTCCTGCGAGATGTTCTTCTACGCGCTCCACCCTTTGCTGGTGCGTACGGCGCTGGCGTTGCGACTTGCGGCGCTGGCAGTGGTAACGGCGGCAGTGCTGCTTGCGGTCTTCGTCGTCGTGCGCTGGTCGCCCGACTGGTGGCCGAGCCGGATCGTCGGCTGGCTGCTGTACATCTCCCCACTCTTCCGCGTGGGTGAGTTCTTGCTCGGCATGGCGCTGGCGGCGGCGTTACGACGGGGGTTCCGCGCCCCGTTCGGAGTGATCCCGTGGGCGTTGGCGCTGGCCGCATGGTTCCACCTCGAATACGTGGTCGCGCCCGAGTACTTCTCGCCGACCTTCCGGGTGGTCGTGGCGCAGGCAACGTATGTCACGCTCCCCCTGCTGTACGCCGCGGTGATCGCGGCGGCGGCACAGTTAGACTTCGACGGCGCCCGTTCGTGGTTGCGAACGAGGCCGATGGTGCTGCTCGGCCAGTGGTCGTACGCGCTCTACCTGATCCACGCGACGATCATCTACGCACTCATCGACTCGATTGGTGTGCGTGGCTATTCGCCCGTGGGGAACGTGGCCTGGTTGGTGGTCGTCACGGTGCTCGCGGTCGTGGCTTCGGCGGCGCTGTACACGGTTATCGAACACCCGGTGGAGCAACGGCTGCGGCAGTTCCAGAAGCGGTGGCTCGCCCGCCGCGCTGCTGCACCGGGGGCGGCATCGCCGGCGTTCCCCGGCGGGAGTTAGCGTTCGAGGCCGGCGAAAAGTTCGGCGAGCGGGAGCGTGAAACCGGGCAGTACACCAGCGCCGTCAAGAGCGCCGTCGGCGGCGATGTCGACCCGTCCGTTAGCGGTCAGGACCTGGGCGCGGCGAACGCTCGGAATGACGACCCAGATCAACGGGATGCCCGCTTCGCGGTAATCCTGCAACTTCTGTTCGAACGGTTCGATTTCGTCGTGGGGCGAGACTACTTCCACGACAAGGTCAGGCGCCTGCCGTTGCCAGCCCTTGACCGGCCGGTCGTGGGGGAGTTTCCCATGCCGGGTAAACGAGATATCGGGTTTTCGGACGAGGTCAGGCCGGTTTGGCCAGAGCTGGATGCCGTTCTCCGCGCCGAACACGCGCCCAATCGGATTCGCTTCGAGATACGCCCTGATGCGGTAGCCGATCTCCGAGCCAAGCCAGCTTGATTCGTTCCCCATGGGCTTCTCCACTCTGCAGCCATCGAGGAGTTCCGCCCCCCGGTTATCGGGCATATGGAGGAAGTCTTCGGCGGTGATGTAACGAGCCGGCGCAGCGGTCATGGCTCAATAGTACCACCCGGCAAAGTCCCGCTACCCTCCTCGACGACGGCCTTCGAGCCGGTGGAGAACCCACGCGGCGGCCGTTCGAGCCCGACCGAACCGTTGCGGCGTACCGGCTGGTGACGGCGGGCGTTCGGCGGCTCGTTCGCGAAGGTCGCAGTAGCTGAGCGAGAGCCCGATGGCGGTGAACGGCAGTGCGGCCGCGTGGAACAGCCCCGCCAGGATGTTCACGAGCGCCGGGTTCGTATCCGTGCCCACGAGCGCCACGAAGGCCAGGATCGGCCCCGCGAGCGCTCCGAGTACGCCGAACAGGAGGACGCGGCTGAGCGCTCGCCACCACTGGCCGCCGGCGGCGCGGCTGCTGGCGCCTGGCGCGCCCCAGTGCGATTCATCGTCGAGGACGACGGCCTCTTCGACGAAAAACCAGCGAACGGCGAGCCAGGCCGCTATCGGGAGCCCGACGATGGTCGCGCCGAGCAGCGCGATAGCGAGCAGCGTGCGGCCGCGGCCGAGGAGAATGTGCGGCGCACGTTCGAGCGCGCGGCGGTAGGCCATCTGCACGGTTGGTTCACCGCCTTCGTCGAGGAAGCGCACGGCTGCAGTCGCGCCGGAGACGGCGAAGAGATAGACCGCGAACGACGCCACGCCGCCGACGAGCAGCCCGACGAAGAGATGGGAGACCTGGTTCGCGCCGAGCAGCCAGTGGAGGCGATCGACCAGGGGGAGTTTGAAGATGAGCCCCTGGAGCGCGGCAAGGACAAACCCGACCGGGACGAAGGCGAATGCGATGCCGAGGAAGAGCCGCGGGTAGCGCCAGTAGATCACCGTGGTCGCGCGGATGATCTGTCCGAGCGAACGCCGCTTGCGGAGGAAGCCCGCCGTTCGTTTGTCGACCAGCGGGCTTCGCAGTGCGTCCTTCAGGAGCACCACGCCACCCGCCGACATCACGCCAAGGACGAGGAATACCGAACCGCCAACCAGCAGCGGGAAGCGCATGTAGGCGCGCAAGAGTCGCGAGCCGGTTTCGACTGCGTCGCAGAACGAGTGAACCGAATCGACGCCGAGGAAATCTCCGCCGGGGAGCGTCGCGCTGCCGCTACGCGCGCCTTCCGCCCAGGTCACCGGCTCCTGCCACGAGCGCTTGGTCTGCGGGCCGGTAGGCCCGTTGAACTCGCCGCTGAGCACCTGCCCCCAGCGACCATGGAACGCGAGCCACTCCTCACCGCCGTCGGCGCCGGGGGCTGGCTCGCGCACCTGGACGACCTGTGGGTCGAGCTGCCAGTGGGGACCGAGCGCGACGTCGCAGCCGAAGCCGGTGCCCGGCTCGCCGAGCCCGAGGTAGGTTGCCGGTGCGAAGTAGCTCGCGTGCGAACCCGCGGAGACGAAGACGACTGGCCGGTCGCCGACCTTTCGCAACTTCTTGTCATTCCAATCGGCCCGCTCGCCGCCGCCGTGTTGCGCGTAGACCACGTAGGATGGCCCGCTTTTCATCGCATCATCCAGCGACGACGCGTCGAAGATGACCTGGACCATCTCCCAGTCACCTTCGTGCTTGTTGTTCCAGTCGTTGAAGTAGTAGTAGGCCCAATACTGGATGACGACGGCCGACTCCTCGGGAACGCTGACCACGTGCGCGTAGACGGTCGGGGAGAGCGTGGTGCCGAGCCTGCGCGCTTCGCGCTCGTAGCGGCAGCCAGGGTCGCGAGGGTCGCCGGGGTAGTCCAGGTACGAACGCTCGGCTGCACCCGGGAGATCGCCCGCGGTGGGCGCAGCGACGGGTGGCTGGCCGGGCTGACGCAGGTTCACACCGGGCTGACCGAGCACAATCTCAACCGGAGAGGGGACGAATGGCTCGCCGCGGCGGTCGCACTCGTGCTCCTGGAGGCGCAGGTTGTAGAGCGGCGCATACCGGTGGACGAGGTCGGTCTCGCCGGGTCCGCTCGCATCGACTGAGTACTCTGGCTCGTCGTCTTCGCCGCCGCCCGTGAGACGACAGGTGACACCGGCGGCCAGCGCGACAGCAACGACGGCCAGCAGGATGACCAGCTTCACGCGGCCGGAAAGCGAATCCACCAACAAAGCTCGGGGCACCGGCGAAGGATACGAGTGGCCGCGCTACCGGCCTAACCCGCGGTTGCCGCTACTGGCGTGCCTTGCGCATCGCGTCCATCGCCTTCTGCATCTCCGGAGGCAGTTCTTTGCCGGCGTCGGTGAAGGCCTTGACCTGGGCCGCGCCCGTGTGCGCGAACACCTGCTGCATGCGCGTCTCTATCCAGTTGCGGTTGTCTTCGAGCACGGCAAGTTGGCCCTGGAAAACCGGCGCGACGTACCGCATCCAGAGTTCGTAGCTTCGGTGCGTCTTCTCGGTGCTGGTCCATTCATGCGCGAGCCCGAGGATGCCGCCGATGCCGCCCGAACGCTCCTGGATGCGCCTCACGGCAGCGATGGCGTCATCGGGCGTGCCGACAATGACGCCGTCGCGCTCCATCGCGCCCTCGATATCGGGTGCGCCGCCCGCGAACGGCGGCGGCGCGAACGAACCGTCCTGGATAAGACGGTCGCCCACGTAGGCCTGGCGCCTGTAGCCTTCGCGCACGTCGTTCATCGCCTCTTCCTTCGAATCCGCGAGATGGATGGGGATGACCACCTTCCAGTCGGCGCGGTTCACCTGCTTGCCCGACTCGGCGGCGGCTTCTTCGGCCCAACCCCACGTGCGTTCGAAGGCGTCGTTCGAAACACCCGCGACCGAGAGGAGGCCAACGCCGTGCTTGCCGGCCGCGGTTGGCCCCGAAGGCGTAAAGCTCGCGGCCACCGCCACGTGCGGGTGCGGGTCGGTGAAGTTCGCCATCTGCAGGCGTCCATCGCGCAGGGTGAACCAGTCGGTTTCCATGGTCAGGGGTTCGCGCGAACGCAGGAGGTGCATGATCGCTTCGAGCGATTCGCCCATGCGCCGACGCTGGTCGACTGGGTCGATGCCGAGCATGTAGGCGTCGGATGTGAGGACGCCAGGGCCGCAGCCGAGCATCACGCGGCCCTCGGTCATGTGGTCGAGTTGGAGGACGCGGTCGGCCACCATGAGCGGGTGGTGGTAGGGCAGGGAGGTAACTCCGGTGCCGAGCTTGATCCGGCGGGTGCGCTCGGCAGCGGCCGCGATGAAGATGAACGGGTCGGCGATGATCTCGCGGGCGTAGCTGTGGTGCTCGCCGATCCAGACTTCGTCGTAGCCAAGTTCATCGAGCTTTTCGATGAGCTGCATGTCGCGCTTGAGTGCGAGCGTCGGGTTTTCGCCGACGCGATGGAAGGGCGCGAGGAAGATGCCGAACTTCATGCGGTGGGGCTGGTACATGATGGGGTCACTCCTGTGCCCGGCGACACCGGGCATGTGGGCCGAATCATACGAGCGGCAGCGTGCGCCCGCGCGGCAGGCAGCCGATCGGAACGTCAGCGGGCGAGGACGGCCGATTCCCAGGCTTCCTTGCCGAACCCCGGCTGGTCGATGCCTTCGTTGCGCCCGTGGCGATGGCGCTCCCGCGCGGCGTCATAGACATCGGCGATGCGCAGCCCGACGCTGCTCCAGCGGAATCGCTCGACCGATCGGGCCGCGGCCCGGCTGAAGTTCCGCCGCAGCTCGGGGTTGCCGAGGAGCACTTCGAGCTTCTCGGCGAATGGCCCGGGGCAGCGCCACGGAATCAAGTAGCCCGTCACGCCATCGATAACAGTCGAGACGAGCCCGCCAACCCGGGACGCGACGACGGGCGTTCCGCAGGCCATGGCTTCGACGGCGACGAGACCGAAGCTCTCGTAGTAGCTCGGCACCACGCAAACGTCGGCCGCCGAGTAGTACCACGGGAGTACGTCGTGGGGGACTGCGCCTTCGAAGCGGATGTTCGGGCTGAGCCCCGCGGCCGCGGCCTGCGCTTCGAGTTCGGCGCGGATGCCTGCGGCGCGTTCGTCACCACCGACGATTAGCAGGGTGAAGTTGCGGCACTCCAGCCCGGCAACCGCATCGACGAGGATTTCGACGCCCTTGAGCTTTTCGAGCCGACCCACCCAGAGAAGCACCGGCGCATCGCCCGGCAGGCTGAGTCGCTGGCGTGCAAGATGCCGGTCACGGGGGTTGAACAGGTCGAGGTCGACGCCGCAGGGCACGGTGTGCATCCGGGAGGGGTCGGCCGCGTAGTAGCGTTCGAGGAGTTGCCGTTCATGGTCGCTGGCGGTGACGATCGCGGTCGCGCGCCGGGCGATGACACCCTCGTGGCGGATGCGGAGCTTCGGCTCCTGCTCGCCGAAGCGGGCGCGGTTCTTCACCTCGCCGAGTGTGTGGAACATCACCACGTGGGGAAGGTCGAGTTCGCGAGCGAGCAGCGTGCCAGCCCAGCCGCTCTGCCAGTAGTGCGAATGGATCACGTCGTAGCCGCCCGGCTGGGCTTCGGCGAAGTGGCGCATGTTCGCGTGGAACTCGGGCAGGTGGCGGACGATCTCCTCTTTTTCGATCGGTTCCGCGGGGCCGGCATCAATGCGCACGAGGCGGAGGCCGGGCGCTATCTCCTCGACTCCGGCGAAGTCCCCGTCGCGACGCGTGAAGATGTCCACTTCGTAGCCGAGCCGGGCGAGTTCGCGCGAAAGTTCGAGAACGTACACGTTCATGCCGCCGGTTTCGCGGCCGCCAAGCGGCGCGAGCGGGCTGGTGTGGGCCGAAACCTGGGCGATGCGCATCCTGCTGAACTTACTCCGAACGGCGCGTCCCGTGGAAACGGGGTCTTCCATTGTGCGCGATCCCGGCGATCCCTGCGCGTTAGGGCTGCCGCGTCGCCTTCAGCGAGTACATCAGCGGGCAAATTTCCCGTTGCGTGTCTGGCAGACGCCACTGCGTGCGGCTCCGGTGGCGGCTGCTCGTGTCCACGCTCGAACCGTCGGACGGAACCATCCACGGGAGCGCCTGCCAGGCCACCTCGCGATGTTCGTGAAGAAAGTCGATGCGCAGCCCTGCCTCGATGAGCGCGGTGACGATTTCACCCAGGCCGTGGTTCCACTCGTAGGTGCGCCTCGCTTGCAGTTCCGGGCCATCGACGTAGGTGGCGCCGGATTCGAACTCCGAGGGCCGTGCTGTTTCGAAGTAGGGCTCTTCGAGCACGAGCAACTGGTCGTCGCGCTCGTACGCCAGCGACCAGAGCACCGGGTGCCCTTCGTAGAGGTAGAGGAAGCCGCCCGGGTTGAGGAACCGTGCGACGATGCGCGCCCACTCCCGGATATCGTGGAGCCAGCAGAGTGCGCCGATCCCCGTGTAGACCATATCGAACGTGCCGCTGACCACGCTGGGTGCATCGTAGACGTTCGCCTGCACGAAGGTGGCGTTATCGACGCCAGCCCGGGTTGCCAGCTCACGCGCCTGTTCGACTGCCGGACCCGAGAAATCGAGGCCGGTGACCTTCGCCCCGAGCCGTGCCCAACTGAGGGTGTCCATCCCGAAATGACACTGGAGATGGAGGAGCGACTTGCCGCGGACATCGCCGGCTTCGGCCAGTTCTACCGGGTAGAGCGAGGTGTCGCCACGCAGGAAACCCTCGACGTCGTACCCTTTCGATGCGACGTGGATCGGCACGGACTCGTCCCAGCGCGCCCGGTTGGTGTCGTAGAAGTGCTGCTGCCCGGTGTCCATGTGGCTGCCCCGTGAGAAACGTATCGACTCATTGTGCGGAAGAGCACCACTTCGAACTGTGAACCGGCCAACGCGCGCCGGCGGGCGCGGGCCCCGCGATGCCGTACTATCTCAGCATGAAGCCCTTCCGGATCGCCGTCTGCCAGCTCCGCGCCCACGGGATCGAGCAGGCGGAGGAGAACCTCCAGGGTATTCTCGAGGCGCTCGACGATGCGGGCGCCGCCGGCGCACAGCTGGTGGTTCTGCCCGAGTGCTCCTACCCCGCGTACTACCTCCGCGACCGCGACCCGTGGGCGCGCGAGGGCGTACGCGATTACTTCGAGTTCCTCAGCCTGCTTTCGAACGCGGCGGAGCGGCACGGGTACTGGCTGGCAGCGGGGTTCGCGCGCTGTACCGATGCGGGCGAACTGCGCAACAGCGCGATGCTCTTCGGCCCGGACGGGACGCCTGGTGGCCACTACGACAAGAGCTTCCTCTGGCACTTCGATTCGGACTGGTTCACACCCGGGTGCGAGTACCCCGTGTTCGACCTTGGCTTCGCGAAGGTGGGCGCGCTGATCTGCGCGGATGGGCGGATGCCGGAGATCGCGCGGTCGCTCAGCCTTGCCGGCGCGGAAGTCATCCTCGACCTCACCGCGTGGGTCTCCTCCGGTCGCGATGCCGCTGCGCTGACGAACCCGCAGGTCGAGTACTTCATGCCCGTCCGGGCGATGGAAAACGGCGCCTGGATTGCCGCCGCCGACAAGTGGGGCGAAGAAGCCGGGAGCATCGTCTACGCCGGGCGGTCCTGCGTGATGAACCCGCTCGGCGAAACGGTCGCGCTCGCGCCGAGCGAAGGCAGCACGGTGCTGTTTCACGATCTCGTGCCAATGACCACCGAATTGCTGCCACGGCGGCCGCGCCTCTACACCCGGCTGACAGAGGAAACAGCGAAGCTGCCGGTGATGCCTGTAATGGACGAACCGATTGTGTCCTCCGAGCTGGCTGGCCGGGTCACGGTCGTTCCGTCGCCGGGGACGTTCGACGCGGCTGCGCTTGCGGCCCGGTATCGCGAGCTTCGCGCGCAGACCACGAATCTCGTGGTGTTCGGCGGAATGGACGGGCCGGAGGGCTGGCAGGTTGGCCTCGGGGAACTCGAAGCAGCCGTGAAGGAAGCGGGCGGTGCGATGGTCGTTGGCGTGGCGACTACGAGTTGTTCGGCCCAGCAGTCTGTTGTGCTCATCACCCCGGAGGCCACTGTGGAGCACGTGGCCACGCATGGTCGCGGCATCCAGCACGGCGAACTCGAGTCGCCGGTGGTTGCCACACCGGGAGGGAACGTCGCGCTGCTCTGCGGCGACGAAGCGCTCGCACCCGAGATTGCGCGCTGCCTGATGCTCGCCGGCGCCGACATCATCGCCTGGCCGGCTTTCCAGGAACTGCCGCTGCACGAATCACTGGTCCGCACTCGCGCCGACGAGAATCGCGTCTACGTTGCCGCGGCCTGGCCGGGCGGCGCGATGGTAGCGGCTCCGAACGGCGCGCCGGTGGCGGTCACGCCGCGCGGGTTGGAGACCGCGATGACCGCGGCGGTGAACAAGGCGGTCTCGCGCGCGAAAGACATGGCGCCCGGCACGAACGTCGTGCAAAACCGGATCCCTTCGGCCTACAGTTCGCTCGTGAAGTAGCCTGGCCTATTGGAACTGCGCGGCGAGCGCGAGGACATTGGCGACGTACTGATGGGTGTCTTCGAACATCCCGTAGATTTCGATGCTGCGCCAGCCCTGGTAGTAGAACGCAAGCGCCAACTCCACGTCCCAGTTCGCCTGTATGAGCATGTGGGCGAAGACCGCCGTGCCGAGGCGGGCGTTATCGGTTGTGCTGTAGCGCCAGTCCTGGGCGTCGGGGGCGAGGTATTCGAGCCCCCATTCGGCGGTTGCGGGCATGAGTTGCATGACTCCCATCGCGCCGGTGCCGCTGACCATCGACTGATTCCAGCCGCTTTCGAGCCACGCGAGGCCGAGGATGAGCGATTGGGAGACACCGAATTCGTTCGCAGCGGAGCGGAGCGCCCACTCGGTTTCGGCGCGGCTCAGTGGCGCGGGGACTGACTGCGGCGCCGGCAGG
>CAYYDX010000036.1:28711-29266 GCA_964470735.1 uncultured Anaerolineaceae bacterium | reverse complement strand
GGCGCCAAGGCGGACGCCCCCGGCACCTACGCGGGCGGCGCCAAGGCGGACGCCCCCGGCGTCATCGCCCACTGGCGCGCCATCGCGCCCGGGTCCGCCCGGGGAGTACGCCTACATCGTGAATGGCAACGACAAACTGCCCAAGCTGAAGCGCCTGTACGGCGAAGACACCGTCCTTACTCTCGTTGCGCGCCAACCGGGAACCGGGGTCGAGGTGCTGCGCATCGCCGACGTCTATCACACGCACACCGACCTCAACCAGGAACTCGCGCCGGGTTCGTACGAGGTCCTGTTCTACGACGCGAGCGGGAAACTCCTATCGCCGAGCGCCGATGTCGGCGAGGTGGTGGTGATCAAGCCATGAACACGAGGATGCTGGGTATCTCTGCAATGATGGTTGTCGCGCTCGCCGCGGGGTACGGGAGCGCGCGCCTGCTCCGCTCCGATGCCGTGTTCGGCGATGGCGATAGCTCCGCAGCCCGGGTAAGCGCGCCGCCTGCTTCATCCAGCCGTGCCACCGCTTCGGCGACCACAACCGTCGCGGACCACAGGCCG
>CAYYDX010000036.1:25430-28701 GCA_964470735.1 uncultured Anaerolineaceae bacterium | reverse complement strand
CCACGGCATCACGTCCAGCATGAGCCGGCGCGGCAACTGCTGGAACAACGCCCGCGCCGAGTCCTTCTTCTCCACCCTCAAGCTCGAAGACACCTACCGCCACCGCTTCGCCGACCACTACCGTCGCGTACCACCTTCCGCCGGGCGCTGTGACGCCGACACCGCGTTCGAGCGGGACCGCCAGCAAGCCCACGACCGCGGCTCGCGATGCTGGCGCTTCGGCGGGCCGCGACTACACCTCCACCCGCGTCACCTATGCCGAGATCCCGTCCGGGCCGCTGCAGTTCAACCTCATCAGGCCAACCACGGGTTCGAACTTCCCGGTCGTGATCTGGATTCACGGGGGCGGCTTCGGGCCCGGTGGACTGAACGCTGCCGAAGGCTTCGAAGACGACTTCACCAGCCAGGGCTATGCGATTGCCGCGCTCGCCTACCGGAGCGTGCTCGATGGCCTGTTCCCGGCGCAGATCGAGGACGTGAAGGGCGCAGTTCGCTACCTGCGAAGCGAAAGTGCCTCGCTGAACATCGACCCCGACCGGATCTTCCTGCTCGGCACATCATCGGGCGGCCTGCTCTCATCGCTCGCCGGGGTGACCGGCGACGAGCTGTATGCGGGCACAACCGGCGGTCACAGCGGAATCTCGAGCGAGGTAGCGGGAGTCGTCGACCTGTTCGGTTCGGTCACGAAGACGACCCTCGACAGGCTTTCACCCACCATTATTCCGACGACCTACGAACTCTTCGGGTGCGAAGTCCGCACGAGTTGCCCCGACCGCGCGAAACTTCCAATCGACAATTACATCACGCGCGATGACCCGCCGTTCCTCATCATCCATGGCACGGACGACGAGACCGTTCCCTACGAAGGCAGCGTCGAACTGCAGGGACTGCTCGAACGCGCCGGTGTCGAGGCAACACTCCTCACCGGTGAAGGCTACGGGCACGACAAGGAAGGGCTGATCACGCTCTACCTGGACGAGATTCTCTCGTTCCTCGATTCACATTGACGGCGCAGCCATGCTACTCCGCTGCGCGGGCGGCGCGGCGGGCGCGCTGAACTTCGGGCAGGTCGTCTTCGAAGTAGCGCTTCCAGTCGGGGTCGGGTGTTTCGCACTCCGCCTTCGGGACAAAGACGGAGTGTTCGACCAGTTCCATCTTGTGGATATAGCGGGGGCAGTTCGGGAAGACCTCTTCGGACTTCACGCGAACCACGAACTGGGCTTCCGGCCAGCCCTCGCGTAGAGGATCGGCGAAGTCGATGCTCGCCGTGCCGTTGACGCGTGTTCGCCAGCCGGTCTTCCAGTCGATGAAGAGCATGCCCACCTTGCCAGTCTCGATGATGTTGCCGGTGGTCATGAACTGGCCGTTGCCGTCGTAACTGGGGAAGGCGAGGGTGTGCTCGTCGATGACGCGGACGAACCCTGGTTCGCCGCCCTTGTACGAGCAGTCGAGGCCACCGTTGGCGCCCTGTGTGGCGATGAAGAACATGTCGACGCGTTCGATGAAGGCGCGGTCGGCGTCGGTGAAGGTGTCGTGCACGGTGCGCGAGGTGATGGCGTCGGCGAGCCTGCGCGAATCGAAGCGATCCTGGATGTCGCGGGCGCCGTGTCCGTGTTCGAAAGCCATGGTGGTCTCCTTGCGCTGGCCGCGTACAGCGGCTCTACTGGTGCGCACCAAGTCTACTCGCTGGAGGAAGCCAGATGCCCAGCCGCCGCGGTTCGATCGCCCTCACCGAAGAGGAACAGCGCGCATTTCTCAACGATAGCTGGACGCTGCAGGTGGCTTCGAACGGCCACAAGGGTTTCCCGCACCTGGTCGCCATGTGGTACGTGGTCATCGACGGGAAGATTCACTTCACCACGTTCGGCAAGAGTCAGAAGGTGATGAACCTGCGGCGCGACCCGAAGATCACCTGCATGCTCGAATCGGGGAAGGCGTACGCCGAACTTCGCGGCCTCGTGATCGAAGGGAACGCCGACGTTATCGATGACGACAACGCGTTCACGGCGAAGGTGATGGCGCAGGTGGGCGCGAAGTACAACGGAATCCCCGTGCCGACCGATACCCCGGAGGCGGCGCTGAAGGCGGCCAGCAAGCGAGTCGTCATCCGGGTGAACCCGGTGGACATTTACAGCTGGGATCATGGCAAGCTTGGGGGGCGGTATTGACGATGGGGTGAACGTCGAACGACGAACGTCGAACGGCGGAGGGCGCGGGATACCCGCCTGTGGGCGGGCGCGGCTCTGATGGGTCATCTCGGTGTTGGGCGGATGTGGTAGGGGCGTATTGCAATACGCCCCTGCGAACCGGGCGGGCGGGCGTGGTTTGGGTGGGCGTCCCGTGGTAAGCCAGCGTCCCACCGCTCCGTACCCGTCGCGGCTCTGATGGATCATCCGTTGTCGGGCGGGCGTGGTAGGGGCGTATTGCAATACGCCCCTGCGAACCGGGGTGGGCGGGCGTGGTTTGGGTGGGGCGTCGCGTGGTACGCCAGCGTTCTACCGCTCCGTACCCGTCGCGGCTCTGACGGGTCATTTCGGTGTTGGGCGGATGTGGTAGGGGCGTGTTGCAATACGCCCCTGCGAACCGGGGTGGCGTCCCGTGGTAAGCCAGCGTCCCACCGCTCCGTACCCGTCGCTGCTCTGATGGTGTGGTGGGCGGGCGTGCGCGGTTTTTGGGCGTTAGCGCCTGATGCCGGGTGTGGGTTTCTTGTAGGGGCCGTCGCGCCAATCGAGGGCGCCTTTGAGGCCGGTGCCGTCTTGCATGCCTTCGCGCATCTTGTCCTGCCAGCCGTAGGAGAACGACGTCATCTGGCCCATCGCGTCGAGGTCGGTGGAGGTGCGCACCGAGCTGTAGATGCCCATGTTCTCGTAGAAGCGGTTCATGTTGAGCTTGAGGATGGCGAGGTGGTCGGGGTTCATGATGGCGAGGCGGTCGGCGAGGGCGATCGTGTTCGCCTCGAGGTCTTCCTTCGGCCAGGCGTAGTTGATCATGCCAAGGCGCTCGGCTTCGACGCCGCTGACCGAGTCGCCGGTGTAGTAGAGCTCTTTCGCCTTGCGCATGCCGATGACGAGCGGCCAGATGGCGCCGGTGCGGCTCGTGCCGAGCCCGCGCAGGCCGGGGTGGCCTATCTGGGCGTCCTCGGCAGCGACCACGAGGTCGGCCATCATCGCGAGTTCGGCGCCGCCCGCGAAGGCGTAGCCGTGGACCTGGGCGACGGTCACCTTCGCCATGTTCCAGAAGTACATGTGGATGTCGGTGATCTGTTGCATGC
>CAYYDX010000036.1:22283-25420 GCA_964470735.1 uncultured Anaerolineaceae bacterium | reverse complement strand
CATGCCGATGACGAGCGGCCAGATGGCGCCGGTGCGCGAGGTGCCAAGGCCGCGCAGGCCCGGGTGACCGATCTGCGCGTCTTCGGCGGCGACCACGAGGTCGGCCATCATCGCCAGTTCGCAGCCGCCCGCGAGGCAGTAGCCGTGCACCTGCGCGATGCTCACCTTGGCCATGCTGAAGAAGTACATGTGGATGTCGGTGATCTGTTGCATGCCGGTGCGGATGCCCATGAGCAGGCGGCGGCCCTTGTCGTCGGTGGTCTTGTAGCGGCGAACGACCGCATCGGCCCCGCCACGCGCGGGCGCGAGGTCGTAGCCGGCGCTGAACGTCCGCCCGGCGCCGCGGACGATGATGACGCGGGCCGAATCGTCGGCTTCGAGTTCGTGGAGGGCGTCGTTCCATTCGAAGAGGAGTTCCTGGGAGAGCGAGTTCATCTTCTCGGGACGATTGAGGGTGACGCGGGCGACGCGCCCGTCGACTCCGACGCGGTCGATAAGGAGGTTTTCGTAGTCAGCCATGGCGCGGAGTATAGACCCCTCCGATGGGCTGACACCGGACTGCCACTCCAGCCGGGCGGGGGAACGGCCGATACAGAGCGTATGGAAATCTCCGGACTGACCTCGAATCTCCCGGCGGCGGTGAAGAGCCCGGCCGATGCGCTCGCGTTCATCGCCGCGCGCAAGGGCCTTGACGCCCAGAAGTCGCAGGCGGCGGCGCTGCTTTCGCTGCTCGACCCGAACATCGGCACGAAGCTCAACGCCTCGGCCTGAGCAGCCTGCCCGCTTCGGAGCGAGCCTTCGCACGGTGGCGAAAGGCCACCGGGGGCGGCGCGTGGCCGCCCCCGGTGGGAGCGCGGTAGCGGGAGGAGCAAAACTACCGGCGTCTGTGGGTCTCGAAGTCGAGACCGGGTGGGAGGCTTCGAACTGTGCCCCGGGTGGCGGCTCGTGGCGTGATCTGATCATGCCCGGCGCGTGGGTACGTGGCATCACTCCTGCCGGGCAACCGCGCCCGCACTTTCGGGTGATGGGCGTCTCACGCGTTGGTGGTCGCCCCTGGCAGGATTCGAACGACGAACACCGCGGTTCGCGAGCGGCAGTTACTCGCCGAGGGCGGCGTTGCGCAGGTAGTCCTCGTTGAACCAGATGGCGGCGAGGATGCGCTCCCATGCCCAGCCGAGCTTGAGCAGGTGCTCGGTAAGCATGAGCTGGGTGCTCGTTTCGTTCGCCAGGGTGGCGAGCATGTCGGAGAGGAGCGGTGTGCTTTCGTCGCCGAGGACATCGTCGAGCTGGACTTCGCGCTTCTGGGCGATGGCGCGGTAGGTCAGGGCGCTGATCGCGAGCCGACGGGTGACGGCGTCGGCCGGGAGGGTGTAGGGGTCGCCGGCGCCCACGCGTGAGGATTCGTGCATGGCGCGGGCATGGTCGCGCGGGGCGGGCCGGTTGTCTCTCGGGAGAAACCCGAAGAAGCGCCGGAAGAGCTGCAACGCTCACACTTTGCGCGGCATTTGCGTTAGATTGGCGGCGCGATGAACTTCCAGGCGCGCCAGCAGGCCAATCGTGACGCCATCCGCCGGGCCGAGTACCAGACCACCCGGCGACGGCAGGACTTCGCACTCCGCCAGCAACTCGAAAAGGGCAGCTTCAGGGTGGCGCTGCGGAAGTTCTGGACGCTGCAGTGGCGGATCAAGTACATGCTGGCGATTGGGGCCGGTGGCGGTATCGGCGCGACCTACTTCCGGGCGCCGCACCAGTTCGACCGCGCGCTCTACTTCGCGCGCCAGGGCGGCTGGTACGCATTGATGACGGCCGCGCCGATCACGGTCGGGTTGTACGGCTTCGGGATCTGGCGGTGGTTGCAGTACCGGGTCGGGTTCGGGCTGTATTACATGACACTGCTCGGGCTGGGGGGCGGCGCGGCCGCGGTGCGTGTCAATTCGCTCTCGCACGGTTCGGAGTATATGAAGTGGGCGATGATCGCCTCGTGGGTGTTCGGCGGGCTTGGGCTTGTCGCCGGGGTCATCCGCTGGTTGGTACGGCGGGCGAGGAAGAGCCGCGAGCGCGAGCCGGAACCGGCGTACTGAGTCGTGGCCACGACGGGTGAGGTTTCGAGGCGGCCGCGCGCGGGCTATGCTCGAAGGTGAGGGCGGCGCAGTCGCATCGCGCATTCCGCGCCGGGCCGCCGCCGGAGGACGCATGGACATCGCAACCATCGGTTTCACGAAAAGCAGCGCCGAATCGTTCTTCGAACGGATCCGCGCATCCGGGGCGAAGCGAGTGCTCGACATCCGGCTGCACAACACCTCGCAGCTCGCCGGGTTCGCCAAGAAAGAGGACCTGCCGTACTTCCTGGAACGCCTCTGCGGCGTTGAGTACGTCGAAGTCCCCGAGATGGCGCCGGAACCGGAGATGGTGAAGAACTACCGGGGGAACGTCATCGGCTGGGAGGAGTTCGCGGCCGAGTACCGCGCGCTGCTGGCGAGGCGGAAGGTCGATACGACGCTCGACCGGCGGCTGTTCGACGGCGGTGCGATCATGCTCTGCAGCGAAGCCAAAGCCGAGCACTGCCACCGCCGGTTCGCGGCGGAGTACCTCAAGGAGCACTGGGGCGGCGTCACGATCCGCCATCTCTAGCGAGTGAACCGGCAGCGATGCCGACGAACACGCCGAGGATCGTCTCGATGACGTGGGTGAGGGTGAGCGCGACGGCCTCATCGCGCCCGGCGACTCCAACCGCGACGAGCCCGCCGAGCGAGAGCAGCAGGGCCGCTGCGAGCACGGCGACGATGATGGAGACGAGCCTGCCGATCGGCACTTCGCCGCTCATTCGCGGACCAGCCTTCCCGTTTGGCGGCAGAGCCGGGCGGGCCGCCCGAAGCCGGTGACGCCGTGGCAGAACATACTGCCCGCGGCGACGAGGAGGACGCGGCTGGCTCGCAGCCAGGGACGGGGCGCCGTGGGCGCACGTTCGAGGGCAATAGCCATGGGTTCCCTCCGAGGGGGTGATGACCCAAGGCTCGGCGCGGAACTGCGAAGCGCCTACGCTCGACTGGCAACCCGTCAGCGATTGGCGCGGGGGTGTCGTGACCACCTGCCGGTGCGGCCGCGGAGGCCGTCGAAGAGGCCGGTGAAGTAGGCGC
>CAYYDX010000036.1:0-22183 GCA_964470735.1 uncultured Anaerolineaceae bacterium | reverse complement strand
TCGCTCACGTGTGCATCCGGGTTCAGCATCCAGATGTAGTCGGGCGGTGGTTCGGCCGCGAGCGCGCGCTCGACGCAGAAGTTCACGCCGGCGCAGAAGCCGAGGTTCTCGTCGCTCCGGGCGAGGTCCACGTGCGCGGCCAGTGGCCAGTCGTAGAGGAACGCCGCCATCCGTTCGAACGAACCGTCCACGGAGCCGTTATCGAGCAGGACCATGCGCATGCCCGCGGCGAACGCCGGTTCGAGCGCTGTCAGTTGCTCAACCGCCAGGTCGCCGGAGTTCCAGACGACCACGACGGCCGTCACGCGCTCAATTGCCGCTCCGTCTGCTGCCATCCGTGTTAGCCCGCGGCCCTGGCGCCGGCGTATTCGGAGTTGATCCGCTCCAGCCAGCGGACGTCGCGCCCGTTGGCGCGCCGGTCGAGGCGCTCCTCGAGGATGGCGCGCGCGGTCTCGAGGTTGCCGGCGCGGGCGTGCGCTTCGATGCGCGTCTCTTCGAACACGTCGCGCTGGGCGTGGCTCCCGCCGAGGCGGACCACCTCATCGGCGACGCTGTCGAATAGCGCCGCGGCGCGCGCCCAGTCTTCGGCGGCGAAGGCGAGGAAGCCTTCGCCCAGCGTGGGGAGCATCGCGCCGGCGTAGACCTTGCCGGCGGCCACGCGCGGCTGGAGTTGCTCGATGAGTTGGCCGAGCCTCGCCTGGTCGTTCACGGCCGCCCAGGCGACCATGCAGTGTGCGTCGGCCCAGGTCATCCCCGGCTGCTGGAAGACTGCGCGCGTCCATTCGGCCAGGGGTTCGATGCGTGTCTCCTCTTCGGGACGGCGGTCGAGCCGCAGCCGCCAGAGCAGCGAGGCGGCATCGGCAACCGTCAGCAGCGGCGATGAGGTCGCGACTTCGGGCCGGATGACGCGGTCGTAGAGGTCGATGACGGCGTCGTAGTTGCCTGCCGACATCTCGAAGAGGGCGAGGTGCCAGGTGTTGTGGACGAAGATCTGGTGGGCCGGGTCGTAGCCGACGAGCCAGTCGCGCATGAAGGTGGCGCCGGCCTCGGCTTCGCCGGTTTCGTAGCGGACGTGGGCCATGGTGTGCGCCGCGTGGCCGTTGCGGCTATTCCCGGCAAGCGAGCGTTCGGTGGCGCTCAGCGCTTCGTCGTGGCGGAACAGTTCGTTGTAGGCGAACGCGAGTTGCGAGAGGAACCACCAGTCGTCGCCGTACGTCGCCGCGAGGGGTTCGAGCAGCGCCAATTGCTCCTCGTTGCGGTCGATGTGGCCGGAGAAGCCGATGAGCCCGTAGACGCCGCAGGCCTGCGAGAGCACGTAGGCATCGCGTGGATGCTCGGCGACGTGTGAACGGACAGCTTCGAGGGCGCCCGTGGGGTTGCCGGAGATGGCTGTGGTGAGCGCGGCGACATGCGACTGCTCGCGAGCGGTGGCGCCCGCGGCCACCGCGTTCGCGGTCTCCATCGCGGCGAGCGCTTCCTTCATCCGGCCACGAACCTGGAGCGTGCGGGCCTCGGCGATGTGGGCGAGCGCGAAGCCTGGGTCGGCCTCACGCGCCTCGCGGAAGCAGGCTTCAGCGGGAGCTTCGGCGGCGAGCGCGTAGTCGAGGCCGCGCGAATACGCCTCGGCGGCCGCGGCTGAGGATGTGGTCAGCGCGAGGCCGTAGCGGTCAGTGAACGACATGGGGAGACACCTCGGGGGCCAAGTCTACGCCGGGCCGGGCCGGGTGTGCGCTCAGGCTGCGCGGGTGAACCAGGCCCAGGGCGAAGCGGCTTCGACCACGCGGTCGTCGCTGCGGATCGGCAGCCAGAGCGGCGAGAGAATGTTCTCGAGACGGCTGGGAGCGGGGTTGTCGGGGCGCGTCGTCTGCCAGGTGGTGTCCTGTGCGGCGGGCGCGGAGGGCGCTTCGTTCGGCGTTGCGCCGGCGCCACGCTCGGCGCGCACGCGCAGTCCCCATGCCTTGAGCGCCTCGGTGATGATTTCGAGCGAGGCGGACTCATCGAGGTACACGGTTTCGCGCGCTTCGGGCGAAACGACGGTCACGGCCCGGGCGGGCTGCGCGTCTGCGGTGCGAGGGACGGCCTTGAGGTAGCTCATCTTCGTACCAGCAATAACGGCGGCCCCACAGGGGCCAACAGCGTCCTTCTCTCGCATTTCGGTAACCGCTCAGTAAACTCTGCGGGTAAGGCCGTTTTAGATTCGACTGGAGGGTCGACAGGCGGTGACAGGCGGCCACTTGAGGGCCATTCCGGTGGCAAAAGTGGACGCCCGGCGCGAGCGCTCAGTCGCGCGCGACGCCGGGCACGATTCGCTTGAACGGCCGCGGATCGGCGGCGCCGATCGGGGTCGAAATGGTCACCGCGTTGTTCACGCTCGAAGGGTCGGCCGTGGTGGAGGAGACGCCGGCGGTGCCGCTGAGCGAGCCCGCGGCGGCGTCCACGCGGAAGGTCAGCGTGATGGTCACGAACTCACCGGGGAGCATCTTCGGGCCGGTGCAGCGGACGGACGGCCCCGGCGACGGTTTCGCACAGGTCCAGTTCGCAGGCCGGGTCGAGGAAACGAACGTCGTGCCCCCGGGCGAGCCCATCGACATGTCCGGCGAGTTCGCCGCGTCCGGGCCGTCGTTCGAAACCACGATCGTGTAGGTGATGAGCGCGCCGCTGGCGACCGGCGATGGCAGCGCACTGAGTTGCAGCCGGAGGTCGGCCGAGGTGACGCGAAGGACCGTCAACGTGACATCGTTGCCTGTGCCGCCAGCGTAGCTGATGCGCCAGACGTAGCCGCTGGCCACGAAGGTCGCGCCCTCCGGCAGGTCGAGGAACGTGCCCTGTACCGCCGAGCCGCCGGTGTTGTCGATGATGCGGTAGACGTCGCCGGTGGAAGGCGCGGTGTTCACATCGAGGTCGAGCAGCGTCGCGAGCGGGTTGAGCGAGAGGCCATTCGTCACCAGTTGGCCGAACATGCCGCTGCCGGCCGGCCCATCGAGGCGTGTTCGAAAGACCCCCGCGCTGAAGGTGGTCGCGTTGAAGACGGAGAGCGTACCGACCACCGTTCCGGAGCCGGGCCAGACCATCCCGCCGGAGATGTCGGCCTGTGCGACGAGACCCGTGCCGCGCAGGATGCCGTGCGGTTCGACATCGACGAAGGCCTGGGACGAGGCGTTCCAGGTGAGGTTGCCGTTGGCCACGGTCACGCCGCCGGCGAAGAACGACTGCTCGACCTGGAGCTTACCGCCGCCATCGAGTTCGAGCGGGCCGCCACTGACCGCCTGGCTCAACACGCCGACGATGAGCGTGCTGTTGAACACGCCGACGCGGGTCGGTCCCGCAATTTTCAGCGTGCCAACCGTGTTCGTTCCGGGAAGCGATTGGACCGCGCCCTCGCCGTCGAATCCTTCACCCGCGGCATTGATGATTTCGGCTCCGAGGTCGACGCCGCCGCTGATTTCGAGCGTGCCGGGGTCGTTGACGATGGTCTCGCCGGTGGTGTCGCCGAGTGCGCCGTTGTTCGCCGCGCGAAGGGCGCCGGCCACCACCGTGACCGCGCCGCTGAAGCTGTTGTTCCCGGCGAGGATGAGCCGCCCGGTCTGCTGGTAGATGGCGCCGGCTCCGCCGATCGCCAGCGAGAGGCGGTTGTCGCCGTTCGACTGGTTCGTGAGCTGGGTGGTGAGGGAGATGGCGTTGCCGGAGACGTCGTAGCCGCCGCCGTTGAAGGTGATGGTGTCGAAGGCGGTATTTGCCGCGAGGTTGTTGACGTTGGTCTTGCGGTTGGCGGTCACGGGGAACTCGAGCGTCGCGCCGGGTGGTGGCACGCCGGGGTTCCAGTTGGCGGCATCGGACCAGAGGTTCGTGGCGCCGTTCCCGGTCCACGTCCAGGCGGGCAGGGCGGTCGCCGGGCGTTCGGCGAACATCGCGAGGCCGATGGCGCACACTGCCAGCCAGGAAAGGAGAACCGTCTTCGCCATCGCTCACCCCCCACATCCGTGGACGGCCATCGTACACAACCCGTGCAAGGGGGTTTTGTTAGCCACAAAGGTGCAAAGGGCACGATTTCTTAGCCACAAAGGGACAAAGGGCACGAAGGAGTTGTTTGGGAGAAGTGGAGTCGAGGCGAATATCCGAACGCCGGGTTCGGGGCACGATCTTTTCGCCACAAAGGTACAAAAGGGCACGAAGGATGTGTTTGGGTAAGGGAGTTGGGAGGATTATTCGTGCTTGTGCGTCATTCGATGTTCGTCGTTCGTCGATCGGGGTTGGGGCACGATTTCTTAGCCACAAAGGGACAAAGGGCACGAAGGATTTGTTGGGAGAAGGGGAGTCGGGAGGACTATCCGTGCTTGTGCGGCAGTGACCGTCCTTCGATGTTCGTCGCTCGCCGTTCGCCTCACTCTTCTTCTTCGGGGTGGAGGGAGCCGAACTGGCGGAGGAGGAGCAGGTCGTAGACGATTTTCAGGGCGCCGCCGGAGACGAGTGGCCAGCCGAACGAGGTGGCCGAGAGCATGGCGCCGGCGAGCAGCGGCGAGACCGCCGAGGCGAGGCTGCGCGGCACGTTCGTGATGCTCGCGGCGGCGGTCCGGCGCTCGGGTGGCACGACGGCCATCACGTAGGACTGGCGCGCGGGCACGTCCATCTGCGAGAGGGCCATTCGCAGCAAGAGGAAGAGCACCGCCAGCGGCGCATTCGGCATGAAGGCCGCTGTCACGAGGAAGACGTTCGCCGGCAGGTGCGTGAAGACCATCGTCCGGATGAGGCCGATGCGCCGGGCGAGCACGGGCGATGCGAGTTGCGAACCGGCGCTGAGCACACCGGCGACGAAGAACACGGTCCCGGCCGCTTCGACCGACATGTCGAAGCGCTTGAACAGCCAGAGCGCGAGCAGCGACTGGACCGCGAACCCGCCGCCGAGCGAATCGAGACTGAAGAGCGCGGAAAGGCGGAGGACGACGCCACGGGATTCGCCCAGGCCACGCGGCGCTTCGCTGTGCCGCGGTGTCACCCGCAGTGGCCGGTAGAGGACGAGGACGACGACCGAGGTCAGCGCGTAGAGGATGAACACACCGCGCTGGACATCGCCGAGCGGTTCTTCGAGCGCGCGTGAGAGCGGACCCGGGAGGGCCGCCGCCAGCGCACCCAGGGCCCCCGCGAGCGCGCCACCGAGCGAGTAGCGGGCGAACAGCGCCGTCCGTTCGCGCGCCGCCACGCGCTCCGAGAGGAGCGACTGCTCGACCGGGAGGAAGAGGCTCACGTCGGAGGCCGACGGGTTCATCGTGCCCGCGAAACCCACGATCAGCAGCGGCCAGAACCCGGTGAAGGTGGCGAACCCGAGCCCCGTCAGCGCCATCAGCGCGGTGGCGAAGAGGAGGATGCTGCGCGGGTTGATGCGGTCGCCGCGCACCCCGATCCAGAGCGTGAGCGCCGCCGAGCCGAGCATCGTTGCGGTCACGATTGCGCCGATCTCGAACCCGGAGTAGCCGAGGCCGTCGAGGTAGCTCGCCAGCGTCACGCTGACGAGGCCGTCGGCGAAGCCGCGCAGCGTGCGCGCGACCACAAGGCGGCGGGCGTCGGGGCTGGCCGAAGCGGGGAAGAAGTTCACGCGCGGCTCAAGGACTGGGCTGGCGAGAGTGTACGCGGGAAGGGCAGCCGGGGTTCGCGCACGGCGGGTCTCGCGCGCGTCGCTCCTGACACACCACTGTCAGGATTCCTGATTGCGGCTAGCCCATGCCGGGCCGCACAGTGGAACTTCAGCCTTTTTGCTGCACGGGGGCGCGCATGGCGGCCAGTGTCGCAAAGGCGTTGGTCAAACATTTCTCCGATGAGATCCGGGCGGTCGATGGGATCGACCTGGACATTCCCGAAGGACAGGTCTTCGGTTTCCTCGGCCAGAACGGCTCGGGTAAGTCGACGACCGTGCGGATGCTCACCACGTTACTGAAGCCGACGTCCGGCGCCGCCTTCGTCGGCGGAGTCGACGTGCTCGCGCACCCGGATGAGGTTCGGCGCGGCGTCGGTGTGGCGATGCAGGAAGTTGGTCTCGACGAGATCCAGACCGGCCGCGAGCTGCTCACGCTCCAGGCGCGCCTCTTCGGCGTGCCCGGCGGGCTCGCCAGGACGCGCTCGGGCGAACTGCTCGAGGTTGTGGGACTCACCGCGGACGCCGACCGCCCGCTCAAGGGGTACTCGGGCGGGATGAAGCGCCGGCTCGACCTCGCCTGCGCGCTCGTGCACCGGCCGCGCATCGTCTTTCTCGATGAGCCGACGACGGGCCTCGACCCGATCACGCGCGAGACCATGTGGCGCTACGTGGAGGACTTGAACAAGGGCGGTGTCACGTTCTTCCTCACAACCCAGTATCTCGAAGAGGCGGACCGCCTCTGTCACGACATCGCGATCATGGACAGGGGCCGGATCGTGGCGAGCGGCTCGCCCGGCGCGCTGAAGTCGTCGATCGGCGCGGACGCGATCACGGTCGGCCTGCACGATGGCGAAGCGGCAGCGAAGGCGGCGGACGTCCTGCGGCGTTACGAAGGGATCGCTTCGGTCCATACCGTGGCGAAAGAGGTGACGGTTTACCTCAAGAACGGCGCCGGGGCGGTGGCCGGGATCGTCCTTGCGCTGACGGAGGCGGGTGTCACGGTGGTGGACCTGCGGCTCAGCCAGGCGACGCTCGACGACGTCTTTCTGCGAGCAACCGGCCACCATCTTGAAGCCAACGGGGCGCCCTCGGGCGCGGCCAGCGAAGGGAACTCGTGATGCGCCTGCTCAGTGACACCATCCTGCTGATGAAGCGCGCGCTGCGCGAGGCTGTTCGCCAGCCGGCGAACGAAATTGGCAACGCCTTCATCCCCCTCTTTTTCTACGCGGTCACCGTCGGCGCCGTGGGTGACATCGCCACGGAAGCGTTCGGCGTGGCCGACTACAAGGGCTTCCAACTCCCGGTGGCGCTGCTCCAGGGCGCAGCGGGCGTGGCTGGCGGCGCGGGGCTGGCGATGACCCTCGACATCCAGTCGGGCTACTTCGAAAAGCTGTTGCTCACATCCACACCGCGGTTCGCCATCGTGCTCGGGCGCATGCTCGCCGATGCCGTAAAGGCGACGCTGCTCTCCGTCGTCATCATTGCGCTGGCGCTGGCCTTCGGTTCGGGTTTCGAAACAGGCCCGCTGGGAATGGTCGTGCTCGTGTTCGCCTCCGGCGTGTTCGCACTCGGCTATTCGGGTATCGGGGTCGCCATCGCACTGAAGACGGGCAGCCCGCAGGCGGCGCAGGCGGGGTTCCTGCTCTTCTTCCCGCTTCTCTTCCTGGCGCCGACCTTCGCGCCGCTCGATGTGTTCGCCACCTGGCTGGAAGTCGTCGCGCGCCTCAACCCGGTGACCTACATCCTCGAAGGCATGCGCGCGCTGGTCACCGGCGGGTGGAATGGGGCGAGCCTGCTGAAGGGCGCATCGGCCATTGCCGGGATGGCGGCGTTCACGTTCACCCTCACGGCGATGTCCCTTCGCGGCCGGGCAGCCGGGAACTGACCTACCGTTCCGGCGCGAACCTGTCACCAGCGCCGCGATAGCGGTACTCGGCGCCGTCCGGTGTGCGCAGGATGGCGAGCCAGCCCGGCACGAGCGCCTGCGTGCACACGACACCCGGGCCACCCAACCCGAGACAGCCGTCAGGCCAGACCATCGGTTCGAGCGAGACGACCGTGACGTTCGCCACAGTGACACGGGCTGCCTGTGCAACCTCGGCCTTCAGCCGGTCGACCACCGCCGGAACGGGGGTGGCGGCAGGCGGCTGGGCCGAAGCGAGCGTTGGTTGCGCCGTTGCTGACGCTGGTGGCCCGGTCACGGACGGAGAGGCGTGGGACCGGGCGTCGTTGCCCGGGGTGCACGCGAATGTTGCGGTGAAGAGGAGGGCGGCGGCGAGGAGTGCTCGAAGCATCGTCGATCACACGATAGCGTACGGCTCCGGCCGGGAGCGGTCGTTCTCCCGGCCGGAGCGGGGGAGGTCCAGGGGGTGGTGGCCGTGCAGCCCCGCCGCCGATTCGCCGGGAGGAGCCCTGTCGCGATCAACCGCACCACCGCCTGGCTGTGCGGCCACCAGCCCTGTACTGGTACGAACGCTGGCGGGCGCGGGAAAGTTCCGTTGCGAGGTAAGGGCGCGCTAACCACGGTTGCGGGTGACCCTCCGTCATCTCCGCCCGAACGGCCGTATCGCCAGTTCGCCGGGCGGGGCAGAATGAGGTCATGAAGTTCCTTGTTTGCATCGACGGTTCGCCACGTTCGCTGGATGCGCTGCCGCACGCGGCGAAGCTCGCCGCGGCCACCGGCGCAGAACTCGTGCTCATGCGCGTGCTCGACCCACGAACCGACGCCGCGCACATCGTGGCGCCCGAACTCGAAACCGCGCTGAAGCAGGTCGAGGCCACGTGGACGGCCGAACTCGAGTCGCAGCTTTCGGCGGCGAACGTGCCAGGCAGCGCGATGGTGGTGCGCCGCGAGTGGAGCAAGCAGACCGCCGACGCTATCTCCGCCGCCGCGGGCGAAGCCGGGGTGACCCTGATCGCGCTTAGTTCGCGGGGGCACGGGGCGATTCGCCACGCACTCCTGGGGAGCGTCGCCATGGGAGTTATCTCGCGCGGCGCCGACCCGATCATGACCACCGGCGGGCGCGTTCAACCGCCCTCCGGCGGGGCGGGCTACCACCTCGTCATCACCTCAGATGGCTCTCCTGACGCGCGCAGCGTGTTCGAAGGTCTGCGCCCGGTGCTTGCCGGGACGAGCGTGCGCGTGACCCTGCTCGAAGTGGTGACACCACGGCCGGGCGAAAGCGACGCGGCGGCAAAGCTCCGCTCGACGGAGAACCTGTCGGCGCTGAAACCACGCCTGCCCGAAGGGATCGACGCCGGGTTCGAGGTGCGCATCGCGCCGCCGGGCGCGGGCATCGATACGGCGATCGTCACCGCCGCGCGTGAACTGGGCGCCGACGCCATCGCGATGGCCACGCACGGCCACAGCGCCCGCCGTCACCTGGTCGCGGGGAGCACGGCGCTCGGGGTGCTCGGCGCGGCAGAAGTGCCGGTGATTTTGGTCAAGAGTCGCCCGGTCGAGTAGGCGGGCGCCGTCGCACGAAACGAACTGCGACCCGGCGAGGCTCAGTGGAACAGGCGCCGGTAGTGGGCGCCCTGGAAGAACTCCTCGAGGATGGCGCGCGTGTGCGCGGGCATTCGCAACCCTGCGAGTTCTGCCGGCGCCCAGTACTTGAACGCCTGCCCTTCGTTGACCTCGATCTCGGCTTCGTCGATGTCGGGGTCGGCGAAGTAGACGTGGTAGACATCGGTGATCGACGCCGGGAAGTCGGGTTCGCGGCGGAAGAGGCGGAACAGCTTGAGATCCTGGAGGAGGACGCCGGTCTCCTCTTCGAACTCCCGGAATGCGCCGGCATCGGGCGCTTCGCCGGGTTCGAGGATGCCGCCGGGGATGGACCAGCAGTCGGGGTATCGCTCGGGCGGAAGGTCGGCGTCGCGAAGTTGGAGCAGCGCCCGTCCCCAGCGGTCGAGCGCGATGACGCCAACCCCGGCGCGGTACGGCTGGAGCATCGCAACGGTGCCCCGGTAGTGGTCGCTAGCCACGAAGCGCGCGAGGAGATGGCGCGTCCCGGGGTTCATCTTCAGCGTGGCGAACGTTCGCGGATGGTGGTACTGGAAGTCGAGTCCTTCGCGCACATCGATGCGCTCACGCGGCGTTTCGTCGTCGGCGAAGAAGATGTGGAGCACGGCGGGCAGCAGTTCGGCGACGTCGCCGGGCGTGACCGTCTCGCTGAAGCGAAGGCGTTCGAGGACGACACCGGTTTCCTCTTCGAACTCGCGCAGGGCGGTCTCGCGCGGAGATTCGTCAGCTTCGCGACCACCGCCGGGGGGCGTCCAGCGGCCGACGCCAGCGGGGGCGACATCGTCGCTGCGCTGCTGGAGGAGGATCGCGCCGTCGCTGCGAATGAGGAGGACGCAACTGCCTTCACGACCGCTTCCCGGGGTCTTCGCTACCATGGTTCGAGGGTAGCGAACGCATGGAAGCCGGGCCAGACCGCCGTGGCGAGTAGGCCCTCGCCGGGGTGTAATGCAGATTCCGAGGAGGCGCTGAGATGACCTACACACTGGTGTTGCTGCGGCACGGCGAGAGCACCTGGAACCGTGAGAACCTGTTCGCGGGCTGGCACGATTGCGAGCTTTCCGAGACCGGCCTCGCGGAGGCCCGGCGCGCCGGCGAACTGATGCGCGACGCGGGCTTGCGGGTCGATGTGCTGCACACATCGCTTCTGCGCCGCGCCATCCAGACTTCGCAAATCGCGCTCGACGTGATGGACCAGCACTGGATTCCGGTGAAGCGCTCGTGGCGGCTGAACGAACGGCATTACGGCGCCCTCCAGGGGCTGAACAAGAAGGAGACGAGCGAGCGGTATGGCGCGGAGCAGGTGTTCGCATGGCGGCGCAGCTACGATGTTCCGCCGCCGCCGCTGGCGCTCGATGACCCGCAACACCCGCGCCACGACCCGCGGTACGCCTCGCTCGCGCCCGAAGTCATCCCCGCCTCGGAGTGCCTGAAGGACGTGGTGGCGCGCTTTCTCCCCTACTGGTTCGATGCCATCGTGCCGGATCTTCGTGACGGCCGAACGGTACTCGTCGGCGCGCACGGCAACACGCTGCGGGCGATGGTCAAGAAACTCGACGCCGTAAGCGACGCCGACATCGCCGAACTGAACATCCCAACTGGTATCCCGCTCGTGTACACGCTCGACCAGGATCTTCGCCCGGTGAAGTCGGAGTATCTCGGTGACCCGGAGGCGGCGAAGGCGGCAGCCGAGGCTGTTGCGCGGCAGGCGGGCTGAGGAAAGAGGAAAGAAGAAAGTGCGTTGAGTCTGCTCGCATCTTCCGCACAGATGTTCTAGGCTTGCCCCGTGTCCCCGCCGTCTCCTGTCGCCGAACCCGCCTCGCCCGCGCTGAAGCAGGCCGCGCGCGTGCTGCGCGGCGTCTTCGGCTACGGCGAATTCCGGCCGGGGCAGGCCGAAGTCATCTCCGCCGTGCTCGACCACCGCGACACGCTCGCCGTGATGCCCACGGGCGGCGGCAAGAGCGTCTGCTACCAGGCGCCCGCGCTGCTCAACCAGCAGGGGCTCACCCTCGTGGTGTCGCCGCTGCTCGCGCTGATGAAGGACCAGGTCGATGCGCTGCGCGCAAACGGCGTGGCCGCGGAAGCGATCAACTCCACGGTGGCGGTTGAGGATCAGCGCCGCATCCTCGCCGAAGCCGCCGATGGCCGCCTTCGCCTGTTGTATGTCGCCCCGGAACGGTTCGGCGCGGGCGGGTTCATGGCCGCGCTCCGGGGGCTGCCCATCGCCCTCCTCGCCATCGACGAAGCGCACTGCATCTCGCAGTGGGGCCACGACTTCCGGCCCAGCTACCGCGAACTCGGCGACGTTCGCGCCCGCATCGGCAGCCCGCCGATTGTCGCGCTGACGGCCACCGCCGACCCCCGCGTCCGTGACGACATCGTCGCTCGCCTGCAGCTGCGCGACCCGGTGGTTCACGTGGCCGGCTTCGACCGCCCAAACCTCGTGTTCGAAGTGGCACGCGTGACGTCGCTCAAGCAGAAGCTCGAAGGCATCGTCGCGCAGTTGAAGCCGCTCAAGGACGAGTCGGCCATCGTCTACTGCGGCACCCGCAAGCGCGTGGAGGAAGTGACCGACTCGCTCCAACGCGCGGGTATCAAGTGCGCCCGCTATCACGCGGGCATGCCCGACGACGACCGCAAGCGCATCCAGAACGCGTTCGCGCGCGATTCGCTCCGCGTCATCGTCGCGACGAACGCCTTCGGGATGGGCATCGACAAGCCGGACGTTCGCGCCGTCATCCACCACGACATGCCCGATTCGCTGGAGTCGTACTACCAGGAGGCCGGGCGTGCGGGGCGCGACGGTGACCCGGCGACCTGCACGCTCTACTACGCTGCGCGCGACCGTTCGCTGCGCGAGTTCTTTATCGAGATGGCGCACCCCGAAGCGAGCCGCGTGGTCGATGTCTACCGCCGCCTTGTTTCGTACGAAGGCCAGCGCGTGCATATCCGCGAACTGATGGAAGAGGACGATGAGCCGGGCATCAACGCGGCCGTCCAATCGCTCGCGGAATCCGGGCTTGCGGCGCGGCGCGGCTACTCGGTCTGGGCGTTGCGGCTCGATGGCGAAGCCGACATCGACACGGCCGGCCTCGACGCCCACCGCGAGCACTCGTTCCAGAAACTCGACGCGATGGAGAACTACGCGCGCTCGCGAACCTGCCTGCGCGCACGCATCCTCGACTACTTCGGCGACAGCGGACACCAACCGGCGTGCGGCGCGTGTGGCGCCTGCCTCTCGGGCGGGCACGGCGAAGGCGAAGGCCAGGGTGGCGCCGAAGACGCCCTCTTCCAGGTCCTCCGCGAGACGCGCAAAGCGCTCGCCGACCGCGATGGGGTGCCGCCGTACGTGGTGTTCAGCGATGCCACGCTGCGCGACATGGCCCGCCGCCGCCCGCGCAATCGGATGGAGATGCTCTCCGTGAGCGGGGTCGGCCAGGTGAAGTTCGAACGGTATGGCGAGCCGTTCCTCGGCGTCCTCCGTTCATCCGCCCAACCCGTACCGGAGCGAAAGACGCTCTACGCGCGCGAAACGCATTCGCCAACGGGCGCGAAGCTCACGCCATCGTTGCGCGAGACGCTTTCGCTCTACCAGGAGGGGATTCGCGACCTGCCGACGATGGCGCGGGCGCGCGCGCTTGCACCGTCGACCATCGCCAACCACCTGGCCCAGCTCATCCTCTACGAAGCCATCCCCACCCTCGACGGACTCGTCCCGGCGGAGACCGTGGAGCTCGTTCGGCGAGCCACCGGCGGCCGGAGGATGGAAGCCCTCGGGCCACTCAAGGAACAACTCGGGGACCGCGTGAGCTACGAGGAGTTGCACCTGATCCGCGCCTATCTTTCGCGCGCCGGCGGCTAACGTTCGAGGCGCGCGCGAAGCTGTCGCAGCAGCTCGAGCCGCTCCTTGTGCCACTTCGAAGCCAGCCCGCTCGAACTCGGGATGACCCATGGCTCGGTCGCGCCGATGCGCTCGGGCTGTTCGCCATAGGCGCGCCCGGCGAGCTCGCGCGCGCTGAGCCCGAGCGCGTAGCGACCGAAGAACTGGTAGATCCCGCGTCCGCTGAAGCAGGCGACTACCGGCTGGTATTCGAGCAGCTCGGCGTGCAGCCGCTGAGCGCCCTCGATGATTTCGGCGCGGGTAAGCTGCTGCGCGCGCACTGTCGGACGGCAGCAGAGGTCGGTGAACCCGATACCCGCCTCATCGGGCAGGAGTTGGTCATCCCGGGGGGTGACAACGCGCCCTGCGAGGCCGGATTCGCTCATTTGCCGCCAGAACTGGTTGCCGGAACGCGCGTAAAAGTGGCCCGCCTCGGCGGAGTAAATCGCGGGGTTGTAGCCGATGAACACGACGCGCAGACCCGGCTGGAGGAGGTGCTTCAGCGTCGGGCCGTCGTATGTCATTCGGCTATCGCGAAGCGGACGCGCGGATCCGAGAGGTGCAGCGCCTTTGGTTTGAGTTCGGGGAACGTCTCGCGCGGCAGTTCGACCACGAAATGGAGCGACACCTCGGTCTCCACTCCAGGTGCAATCGAGCGCAACGGCTCGCCATCGACGGTCGCCTCCTTCGCCTGCACCCAGTCGTGGACGCCGGCGAACTCGACGCTGAAGAGGGCCGGGGCGGGCGCCCATGTCTCCTTCGAAACGACGCTGATGGACACGAAGTAGTCCTCGCGCCGCATACCGGCGGCGGCTTCCCCGAGCGGTTCCGAAGCCTGGCCGATGTTCACCACCTTCATCAGCTTACCCTCGCCGCTATAGTACTCGTCGGCGGCCACCTTCGTCTCGCCGTAGTAGTGGCGAAGGATGGGCGGCAGTGCGTAGACGCCGAGCATGAGCCCGGCGAGCACGCCGAGCACCGCGCCCCAGACGAGCACGGTGTTCCGTTTGCCGGTCTCTTCGGAGGGTTGTTCGATTCGCTTGCGGACGCGCTCGGCCATGCTTCTATTGAGTCACACACCCGCCCAAGAGGCGACGGCCCCGGAACGACGTGGCCCTCACCCCCCGTCCCCCTCTCTCGACTTCGCGGGAGAGGGGGGCTCGCTTGTTGTCGCCGGTGGGGGCGTTGCCGCGGGATGAGGGCCGCGCCTAGCGCGCGAGGAACTCCGTGCTTGCCCAACCGATCGCGCCGGAGGGTGTTTCGACTTTGTGCCATGTGACGCCGTTGGCCACGCGCTCGTCGGAGCGGTCGCGGAGGAGGACCGTGTCAGCGAAGCAGCCGAGCACCTTCGCGCCAGGCGATGCCTCTTCGCGGACGTTCAGGCACGAGCCGGCGCCGGTGACGCGGAGGAATGGGCCGGGTTCGACCAGGCGAATGCGGTTGCGCTGGCCCTGGTAGGCGCCAGAACCAACCGGCCCGAAGAGTTCGAGCACATTCACCTTCGCTTCGCCGAAGTCGATGAGCAGCGGGTAGAGGGGCGCATCACCGGCGCCCGGGAGTGTGCCGTTTCCGAACGCGATCGCCCGGGTGAGGACGCTGCCCACAGTGAGGTAGGGTGGCGCTTCGTAGACGCGGACGAGTTGGCTGCCCTGGATGAGGCCGAGGTAGGAGAGCGGCGGTGTCCCGTCGTGCCAACTGATGACCACCGTGCCGTCGGCGAGCACTGACTCCACCGCGACGTCCTTGACGCCGACATCGGGCAGGACGACAAGGGTGGCGCCGTCGAGGCCCTGAACCGTCTTGCCATCGGCGAGCCGCCAGCCAATGAGCTGGTTGGAACTCGTGTACTCCGGTTCGGCCCCGGCGGGCGGACGGATGACCTGCTCCGTGCCGAGCAGCTGGAAGCGGTAGTCGAACACGCCATTGGCGTAGGTCGAGCGGTTCAGCAGGGCGCCCTGGGCCGTCTTCGCGGCGACCGTTACGCCGCCGTCGAACGTGCCCATCGCCTGCCAGCTAACACCGCCATCGGTCGAGCGAAGGATCGTGGTCTGCGCATCGGCGGTGACCTGGCCGACGCCGCCGCAGTATCCGCGCGAGCAGATGGACAGGTAGTGTTCGCGGCCTGCCGGGTCCCAGAAGCTGCCCAGGATGTAGCCGTTCGCTGGCCTGTAGAGTTCTTCGACCTTGAGGTTGCCAGAGGCATCGAGGGTAACCCGTTCGAAGGCCGAACTCGGGCCGTCGCACTGGTAGCACCCCTTTTCGACGATGACCGAGAGCGGCACGGGCAACGAACCGGGTGTTCCGAAGACGAAGCCCGACACCTGTACGCCGGCGATCACCTTGCCGGTCGGGTTCGGGACGGTCCGGATCGGCGGGGGCGCCGTGGGTGTTGCGGTTGTCCCGGGCGACGGCGTCGCAACCGTCGTGCCGGGCGTTTCGACGCCGCTCCCGCCGTGCTCGGTTCCTTCGTCGCCGCTTTCGTGCAGCGCGAAGATCACCATCGCTGAAACAGCAACCACCACGACCACTGCGGCGGCCCCGGCCGCCCACTTCATGGTGGTGGAGGTGACGAAGCTCGCCATCCGCATGAATCGCATCCGGAGGCCATTCTGGTGACGCCAGTACTCGGCGGCTTCGTCGCGCGATTCGACGCCGAGGCGCGTGATGATTTCGCTCACGTGCCATTTCGCGCCGTCGAGGGTGATGCCGAGGCGCTCGGCGATTTCGCGATTGGTGCAGCCCTTGACGAGCAGGTCGAGCACTTCGCGCTGACGCGGCGTCCAGGTGGAAACGCCTGTGTGGGTGAGTGGAGGGGGCGAGGTCACGGTCATGAATCTACCGTAGGCCGCAACCCGTGCCGCCTCCCTACCCGATGGTAAAGACCACGAATACGAATGTGATCCGCATCACGCGGTGCGTTAGCTGGTCATCCCCTGCAGCCCCACAAGCGCCCGGCCGTGTTCGATTTCGCCCATGTGGCGCAGCCCGTGCTGGTAGACGAAGCATTCGAGCACTTCGAGCCGCCGCAACGGCGCGCCCGGCCCGATGACGATGGCGCAGAAGATGTTTTGCATGTTCGGCGGCAGCTGCGGCATGAGCACCTCGGCGAGGCGTTCGGCGGTCACTCCTTCGAGCGCCGCCGCCGTCCGCGCGATGACCTGCGACTGGTACGACTTCCACGCCTCGAGGTCGGCGAAGCGCAGGTGCTGCATCTCCTCGACCGTCTCTTCGCGGCCGAGCACGTCGACGTTGACGCCCACTTTCGCGCTCCAGCCGCCGGTCTCCCAGAGCGGGTTCTCGCCGAGAAAGACGCGGCTGATCGACTGGTCCTGGGCCTTGATGTAGTGGCTGAAGCTGAAGGCCATCGGCAGCACGCCTTCGCGTTCGTGGTGGTTGACCTGTTCGAGCGTGAGGTCACTGACCGCGCGCTCCCAGAGCACGTTCATCGCGCGGATGCGGTTCCGCAGGCTGGTGACGAACATCTCTTCGTGGCTCATGGTCCGTTCCTTTTCTCTACGGCGATGCGCTGCGTATCGCGCGCCACCTGGATGGGGCCGGCGAACACGTCGCTCATGCCGGCGGCGAACTGCGCCTCAACCTCGGGGTTGTTGGCGAGGTTGGGCAGGAGGTGGCTGAGCACGAGTTTGCCGACACCCGCGTCGCGCGCGAGTTTCGCCACTTCCGGCGTCGAAATGTGGTAGCCGGGCACATCATCGAAGAGCGACGCGGCGAGGGGGCGGATGGCGCGAACCCGCTCGGTGAACTGCGCGAACATCGCCGGGTTGAGGGCGTCGCTCACCAGCAGGTCGGCGCCGCGCGCCGCTTCCAGCAGCGAATCGCACATGCTCGTATCGCCCGAAAACACGGCGGTCCGCCCATCGAACCGGAACCGGTAGCCGAGTGCCGGGACCACCGGGAAGTGGTCGACTTCGAAGCTTTCGAGCGCGAAACCGGCGTGGTCGGCGAAGCGGTTCGCGCTGGCCGTGGCGGGAATCTCGGTGACGTCGACGCGGATACCGTCGGGGTGGAGTTTGCCGGGGTGGTGGGCAAGCCGGAAGCGGATGTCGTCCTCCAGCGCCATCAGGAAGCCGTCCATCATCTTCTTCGTTCCGGTGGGCCCGTACACCTTGAGCGGGGTGGTGGCGCCGCTCGTCCAGCGGAGGTTCAGGAAGTCCGGCACGTCCGTGATGTGGTCGGTGTGCATGTGGGTGAAGACGGCCGTTTCGATGGTCGCGGGGACGATCCCGGCGGGCATGAGGCGGCGCGCGGCGCCATACCCGCAGTCGACGAGCACGTTCGAATCACCGGCGACGACAACGTGGCCGCAGCCACAACGGTCGGGGCTCGGGATGGGGCTCCCGGTGCCCAGGAAGACGATTTCGAAGGTAGGCGGCACCCGCTTCTCCATCGCCGCAAACGGCGGCAGGGACGGATTCTACACGGAGCGAAGCAGAGGATACGAATCGCGTTCGGGTTCACCGGCGCGGACTGTCGCCCACGAAGCGCGCCCCACCGGAAGCGGAGGTGGCGCGAACGACGAACGACGAAGGACGGCGGAGTGAAACGCACCCGGCAAGCAGCCCCGACGCCCAGGGAGGTCAAGGTCCCGCCACCCTTCTGCACCACGGAACAGCGAACGAAGAACCCCGGTTGCGCCGTAGACCGAAACCGCACCACCGGCGAGCGAAGGCAACGACGCACCGCCCTTCGGTGTTCGTCGTTCGTCGATTCTTGTCCTGGTACCCCCGGAGGGACTCGAACCCCCAACCTTCTGATCCGAAGTCAGACACTCTATCCGTTGAGCTACGAGGGCACGTGCCCAGTGTAGCAGGCGCGCTGGCCTCGCCCTATCGCTGGTCGAGGCGGCGGAGGACGGCGAGGGTGATGGTTTCGATGCCGTTCAGGTCGGGGTCGGCTTCGAGCGCGTCTTCCACGAGGCGCTTGGCGTCGCCCCGGCTGTAGCCGAGGGCGGCAATCGCTTCGACCGCATCGGCGACGGCGCGTTTGCTTTCGAGGCGGGCGGCGTCGACAGGTTGGGCGACGCCGGCGTCGTGCATCGCGGCTTCGGTCGTGAGTTTGCCGCGCAGGGTGGCGATGATTTTGTCGGCACTGCGTGCGCCGATGCCGGGCATCCGCGAGAGGACGCTGCGGTCTTCCTGTTCGATAGCGCGGGCGATGGTGCTGACGGAGATGTTCATCGCTCTGACCGCTTTCGATGGGCCAATGCCTTCGACCGTGGTGAACTTCCGGAAGAAGTCGCGTTCGGCCCGGCGGAGGAATCCGACGAGCACCGGCAGCGGGTTGTTCGCGGTCACGTGATAGAAGATGTGGAGGCCAACGCTCGGGCCGCCTTCGCCGGTCAGTTCGTCGTCACCGGCGAGGGCCTGGAGTTCGGGCCAGAGGACGCTGGGGACGAGCACTTCGTAGCGAACCCCCTGGACGTCGACTTCGACGAGTGGCCCGGAGGGGTCCATCCGCGCGAGTTGGCCCTGGAGGTGGGTGATCACGGGGATAGCGTAGCGGCGCGCGGCCACCCGGTCGCGCATCGACATTCGGCGGGGGCCAATCGACAATCGTCGCGTGCCCGAACTGCCCGAAGTCGAAACCATCCGGCGCGACCTCGAACCGCTCGTGACCGGGCGCACCATCCGCGGGGTCGACGTTGACCCGGCGACGCTCCACCTGCTTGCGGGTGCGCCGATCGAGGCGCTTCGGGCGAACCTCGAGGGGCGAACGATCGTCTCGGCCGGGCGTCGCGGTAAATACCTGATGTTCGGACTCGATGATGGGCGTGTGTTCGTTGTGCACCTGCGGATGACCGGGCGACTTGTCTGGCGGCCGGCGAGCGCGCCCGAGGAGCCGTACCAGCGGGCCGTGATCCATCTCGACAACGGGTTCGACCTGCGCTGGAGCGACCTGCGCAAGTTCGGGACGTGGCGCATCCACGATTCCGCCGCCGAAGTCGTGTCGAAGCTCGGCCCGGAGCCGATCGACGAAGGCCTCACGCTGAAGCAGTTCCGCGAGCGCCTGGCGAACCGGACGGCGCCGATCAAGGCGGTGCTGCTCGACCAGCGACGGTTCGCGGGGCTCGGGAACATCTACGTCGACGAGGCGCTGTTCGAAGCCCGCGTGCGGCCGGATACGCCCGCGGACGCGCTTTCACCGGCGGCTATCAAGCGTCTCCACACCACCACGCGCACGGTGCTCGAACGGGGCATCGAAAACCGCGGCGCGAGCTTCAAGGACTATGTCGACGGGCAGGGGGAGCAGGGGAAGCAGCACATGTTTGTCCAGGTTTTCCGGCGCACCGGCAAGCCGTGCTACGTCTGCGGCACGGAGATCCGGCGCACGATTGTCGGTGGCCGCGCGACGCACTTTTGTCCGAAGTGCCAGCCCAAATCGCGCGTGAAGGTGGCGGCTCGTGGTTAGCGGCGAGGAGGCGCTCGCGGCGCTCGGGATGCCGCCCGGCACACCGTTCGAATGGGAACCGGCTGGCGGCGGCACGGCGCGCATCTACATTCAGGGGGCGGCGCCGGTCGAGGTCGTGCTGCGCGAACACGCCGACGACGAGGCGCGCCAGAACCATCTCGCGGTGTTCGAACGGCTTCGCGTGGCGGGCTTCGGGGCAATGCCCGAACTGCTCGCGGTCTGTGGAGAAGCCACCATCGAAGGCGCGCCCCGGGCCGGGACGGCGCTCCAGTTCGTCCCACCACCGGGGTCGGCCGAGGCAGCGATGGCCGCGCTCGCGGCGCTCCACGCCCTCCCCATCACGGAAGGGCTCGACTGGGGCCGGACGCCCACCGACCTGCTGCCGCCGGAGGAGTTCCCGCTCCACCGGCTCGGGTTCTCGGCCGACGAACGCGAGCCGGCGCGGGCGCCGCTCCTCGAAGCGCACGACTACCTGCTCGCCTCGCCGTTCGGGTTCGCCCACCGGAACGCGACCGCGGCCAATGTGCTGCTCGCACCCGGGCAGGCGTGGCTCTGCGACTTCGCCCGCGCGGGTTTCGGCCCGCAGCTCTGGGATGTCGCCGCGTTCCTGCTCACGTCCGGGCTCGAAGGGCCTGCGCGGCGGGCGCTCGCAGCCGCCTACGCCTCGCAGCGCGGCCTCGCGCCAGACACCGCCGCCGACCTCGTCGACCTGCTCGGCATTCTCTGGGGCATGCACTGGCTGCTCGAACTGCCGCGCCGGCTCATCACGAACCTCGGCGACGACCCAACGACCGACGCGCTCAAGCTGTGCGCCACCCGGATCGACAGGGGAATGCGCCAGCCTGCCGGCGATTCGGGTCCCGCTGCCGCGATCCGCGCAGCCCTCTGGCCCCAGCGAACGTAGAACGACGGGGGTCGAAGGGCGGTTCGCCTACCCTGGTTTGCGTGCGAACACGGTGACGCCGCGGGTGTCGAAGTCCTTCGCGTCGGATTCGTGCTTACTGCCCGAGAAGACATCGACTTCGTTTGACATGACGATGCCGGTGAAACCGGTGATCGCCAGGATCTGCCTCCACTCTGCGTCCAGCAGAGCCCCGGCAATTCAGCCGCTCCAGAGTTCGATGTCGTCTTTCGCCTCCTGGGGCACCTCTTTGTGGACGAGGATGTCGCCGACCTGGATGCGGCCACCGGGTTTCAGCACGCGGTACATCTCGCGGAACACCGCCTGCTTATCGGGGCAGAGATTGATGACGCCATTGCTGATGACGACGTCGGCCACAGCGTCCGCAACGGGGAGCGTCTCGGCATAGCCTTCGAGCACTTCGACATGGGCGAAGCCGAGTGCGCGGGCGCCCGCGGACGTTTTCGCGCGCATCTCAGGCGTCATATCGACCGCGAACACATGGCCCAATGGGCCGACCTGCCGGGCCGCGGTGAGCGTGTCGAACCCCGCGCCACAGCCGACATCGACGATCGTTTCACCGGTTGCCATGTCGCCGAAGAGGAACGGGTTGCCGGTGCCCGCGAACGAGTCGACAGCGCCAGGCGGCAGTGCAGCGACAACGTCATCGGGGTAGCCGAGCATGCGCGCGAGCGGCGCACCGGTGTGGAAGTGGAAGCCCAGTTCGGGGTTCGTGGCGACATCGCGGTACTTGTCGGAAATACGGGCGCGCAGCTCTTCGCGGTCGACGGCGGCAACGCCGGGCGATTGAGCCATGGTAAGCCTCCGGTCACGTGGGCGAATGTTGTCGCCGTGCGGCGGCGGCCTCCGCGTGAACCGGGGCGAGGCTAGTCCTAACTGGGCATCCTTGCAAGAGATGGTGGCAATGACCGCTTGCCGCTGCCAGGCCTGGGAAACGACGAACGACGGACGTCGAAGGGCGGTTGGGCAAATGGCATGGTGCGGGAGGGCGAGATCGTGGCGCCTCCAACGACGAGCGACCAACGTCGGAGGACGTCGATTCACCGGCTTTCGAAGTTCGTTGTTCGCCGCAGCACGGATTAGACTGCGCCAGGCAGTGAAGATTCTAATCCTTGGACATAGCGACAGCATCGGGATGGCGCTGGCGGATCCCTCGCAGGCGTGGGGCAACCGCCTGCTGGCCGACGTCGAAGCCCTGACTGGTGTGAAGCCGGACTCGCTGCATGTCCGCTACTACCCGTGGGCCGACCCTGACGGTGCGTACCTCGAGAAGACGCTCGCCAAAGGCCCGTTCGATGCGGTCGTCATCGGAACGACCAAGGTAGCGTTTACCGTCTACGCCGCGCACAACCGTGTCCGGCGCGTCTTCGGGAACCGTGCCGGCGACTGGTTCAAGGCGCGCGTGAGCCAGTTCGACCGGCAAACGCTGTGGCAGCAGGAGCCGGGAGTGCAACGCAGCCTGAACCGGCTGGCCCACCGGGTCGGTCGCGGGATCATTGGCCAGGCGCCGGATATCAGCATGGAGGCTGTTGCCGAGAGCTACCTGCGGACGTTCGGGCGGCTCGCCCGGCTCGAAGACACGCATGTCGTGATTAGCGCCACGCCGCCGCTCCCCTCTGACCCGCTGCGCCGCCGTCCGAAGCTGGAACGGGAGGTGGAGCGGTTCCGCCTGGCGATACGCGAGGAGGCGAAGCGCCGCAGGTGCACTCACTTCGACCCTGCGACGCTGCTCCCGCCACCGGGGTCGGTCCGCGACGCACTCTTCATCGACCCGGTGCACAAGACCGCGGCCCTCCACGCTCA
>CAYYDX010000035.1:0-30444 GCA_964470735.1 uncultured Anaerolineaceae bacterium | reverse complement strand
CCAGCCTTGAAGCTCTGGAGGATGCGGCGCGAGACGACCATGCGGTGGGTCTCATCGGGACCGTCGTAGATGCGCGCGCCGCGGGCGTTGCGGTACATGGACTCGAGCGGGGTGTCTCCGGAGACGCCGCGCGCGCCGTGCACCTGGATGGCACGGTCGATGACATCGTGGAGGACCTTCGCGCCGAAGAATTTGATCGCGGAGATTTCGAGGCGAGCCTCGTCGCCGGTGTCGATCTTCTTGGCGGCGCTGAGGGTGAGGGCGCGAGCAGCCTGGATCTCGACGTAGGAATCGGCGATCCAGTTCTGGACGGTCTGCTTCTCGGAGAGTGTCGAGCCGTAGACCTCACGATGGAGCGAGTATTCGATCATGAGTTCGAAGGCGCGCTGCATCTGACCGAGCCAGCGCATGCAGTGGTGGATGCGGCCCGGGCCGAGGCGCTTCTGGGCAATGCGGAAGCCACCGCCGGGTTCGCCGAGGACGTTTGTGATCGGGACGCGGACGTCGTTGTAGCGGATTTCGGCGTGGGAGCCATCGGTTTCACCCATGACGGGGACGTTGCGGACGAATTCGAAGCCGGGGGTGTCGCAGGGGACGACAATCTGGCTCATGCGGCGATGGGGCGGCTCGGAGAGTTCGCTGGCGCACATGACGATGGCGAAGGTTGCGCCTTCGCCCTGGCTGCTGAACCACTTGTGGCCGTTGATGACCCATTCGTCGCCGTCGCGGCGGGCGGTCGTCTGGAGGCCGGTGGGGTCGGCGCCGGAGACTTCGGGTTCCGTCATGGAGTAGCAGGAGTAGATGTCGCCGTTGACGAGCGGCTTCATGAACTTGTCCTGCAGTTCCTTGTTGCCGAACTGCCAGAGGATTTCGGCGTTGCCGGAGTCGGGAGCCTGTGAGCCGAAGGCCATCGGTGCGACAAAGCTGCGGCCGAGGATCTCGTTCATGTAGACGTAGGGCATGAAGCCGATGCCCATGCCGCCCGCCTCGGAGGGGAGGTGGGGCGCCCACATGCCCATGGCCTTGGTCTTGGCCTGGAGTTCCTTGAGCCGTGCACGGCCGGCATCGCTGCGGCGCGGATGGTTGTGGTGGAAGAACTCCTCGTTGGGGTAAACGTCGGAGTCCATGAAGGCTTTGACCTTCTCGCGGAGGTCGAGGATTTCCTGATCGGAGAGTTTGCGGTCGGTTCCGTGTGCGTGTGGAGCGGTCATTTCACTCGTCCCGGTAGGTGATGTACGGCGTGTTGCACTCTACCGCTTTGCCATAACCGGTACCAGACCGCTCGATGCCAGTTGCGTAGCGAACATTGGGACGGCGATTCTACCCTGCGGTAAACTCGCGAGAGATCAGAATACGCAAGGCAGGTAACCGCCATGGAGTTCAAGTTCACGGACGAACATAACGCGCTTCGGACGGAGGTGCGGGCATTCCTCGCCGAGGCGCTGCCTTCGGACCGCGGCGCCGGCCCGGTGCGGCCGACGAGCCAGGAGAACTGGCCAGAGCAGATCGCATTCGCCAAGAAGCTGGCGGCGAAGGGCTGGGTGGCGCCTGCTTGGCCCAGGGAATACGGCGGGCAGGCCTGGTCGCACATCAAGCAGATGATCTTCAGTGAGGAGATTTCGTACGCGGGGGCGCCGGATGCTGGGCGTGTGTTCAACGTCGGGATGATCGGGCCGACGCTCATCGTGCACGGCAACGAGGAGCAGAAGCGCGAGCACCTTCCCCGCATCACCAACGCGGACGTCATCTGGTGCCAGGGATACAGCGAACCGGGGGCCGGAAGCGACCTCGCGAGCCTGCAGACCCGGGCCGTCCGCGATGGCGACGACTATGTGGTCAACGGCCAGAAGATCTGGACGACCGGGGCGCACCACGCCGACTGGTGCTTCCTGCTGGTGCGTACGGACCCGGAAGCCCCGAAGCACAAGGGCATTTCGTTCCTGCTGGTCGACATGAAGTCGCCCGGGATCCAGGTGCGCCCGATCGTCAACATGGCCGGGTTCCACGAGTTCAACGAGGTGTTCTTCGAGGATGTGCGCGTGCCGGTGCGCAACCGCGTGGGCGAGGAGAACAACGGCTGGTACGTGGCGATGACGCTGCTGGACTTCGAGCGCTCGAACGTGGCTTCGATCGCGGCGAACCAGCGACAGCTCGAGTTGCTCATCGATGACATGCAGCGGCGGAAGCCGGGCGGTGTTTATCGCGACATCCTCCGCCATCGGCTGGCCGACATGTGGCTTTCGAACGAAACCGGGCGCCTGCTCAGCTACCGCACCGCCTGGATGCAGGAAACCGGCCGGATGGCGAACTACGAAGCCTCGGTGATCAAGGTGTTCGCAACGGAGTTGGCGGCGAAGATCACGAACTTCGGCGTGAACCAGCTGGGGCCGGGCGGCGCGCTGGAGCCGGATTCGAAGTACGCGATGATCGACGGGAACCTGGAAAAGGGCCACCTCGTGAACGTATCGCCGCTGATTTACAGCGGTTCGAGCGAGATCCAGCGCAACATCATCGCGACGCGAGGGCTTGGGTTGCCGCGGGACTGACCGCGAGGGCAGGCTGGTATGATCTCAGCATGAGCACGAGCCCGGTCTCCGAACGACTGATGACCGCCGACGAGTTCTTCGAGCTCCCGGAACCGGAGCACGGCGGCCGCATGGAGCTGGTGGCCGGGAGAGTGGTGACGGAAATGCCAGTAGGAGAAATTCACGCCTTGGTGGCGGTGAGGCTGGCCGCGCTGCTCTTGGCTTTCGTCACGAAGCACCGCCTGGGGCGGGTCTACGTCGAACTGGGGCACCGGCTTTCGAGAGACCCGGACACGGTTCGCGCCCCGGATGTCTCCTTCCTTGCACGTGAGCCAGGCTCGGGCGTTTCCGTCCGTTTTGTGGACGAGCCACCGGCATTGGCCATCGAAATCATGTCGCCTGACGACACAGAGTCCGATGTGGCAGAGAAGATCGAGGAGTACCTCGACGCGGGGTCGCAGCGTGTCTGGATTGTTCGGCCGAAGAACCGGACGGTGACGGTGCACCGGCCGGGCGGGGATTCGCACACCTATGGCCGCGACGACGTGCTCGACAGCGCCGACGCGGGGTTTGCGGCGGAGGGCTTCCGGCTGCCGCTCGAAGATTTGTTCGCGGAGTGACGGCTTCGCCGAACTTGGCCGGCTGAGCGCGAGGGCAGGCTGGTATGATCTCAGCATGAGCACGAGCCCGGTCTCTGAACGACTGATGACCGCCGACGAGTTCTGGGAGCTCCCGGAACCGGAGCATGGCGGCCGCATGGAGCTGGTGGCCGGGAGAGTGGTGACGGAAATGCCAGTTGGACGATTGCACGCAAAACTGGCCGCGAGACTGGCCCGTTTCCTCGGAGACTTCGTGGAGCGCCTGCGGCTTGGCGAAGTACATGTGGAGCTCGGCCACCGCACGGAACGCGAGCCCGATTCGGTTCGAGCGCCGGATGTGTCGTTCGTAAACGCAAGCCGGCTGGCGGGGATGAGTGACGATGGCTTCGTTGAGGATTCGCCAACGCTCGCCATCGAGGTGATGTCGAAAAACGATCGGGAGAGCGAAGTCGCGCAAAAGGTGGAAGAGTACCTGGATGCCGGCGCCGAACGTGTCTGGATTGTTCGGCCGAAGAACCGGACGGTGACGGTGCACCGGCCGGGCGGGGATTCGCACACCTATGGCCGCGACGACGTGCTCGACAGCGCCGACGCGGGGTTTGCGGCGGAGGGCTTCCGGCTGCCGCTCGAAGATTTGTTCGCGGAGTGACGGCTTCGCCGAACTTGGCCGGCTGAGCGCGAGGGCAGGCTGGTATGATCTCAGCATGAGCACGAGCCCGGTCTCTGAACGACTGATGACCGCCGACGAGTTCTGGGAGCTCCCGGAACCGGAGCATGGCGGCCGCATGGAGCTGGTGGCCGGGAGAGTGGTGGCCGAGATGCCGGTTGGGAGATTGCACGCAAGGATAGCTGCCGCCCTGGCATTCTTTCTGACTGATTTTGTCCGGTCCCGAAAGCTCGGCGAAGTTCACGTCGAGATGGGCCATCGCACGACCAGGGGCCCGGACTCCGTCCGCGCGCCGGATGTCTCGTTCGTTTCGGCCGCGCGGCTGGCGCAACTGGATGACGACGGGTTCGCGGAGGATTCACCGACGCTGGCGATCGAAGTGATTTCCAGAAACGACCGTGAACGTGAGATCGCCGGCAAAGTTGAGGAGTACCTCGACGCGGGGTCGCAGCGAGTGTGGATTGTCCGGCCGAAGAACCGGACGGTGACGGTGCACCGGCCGGGCGGGGATTCGCACACCTATGGCCGCGACGACGTGCTCGACAGCGCCGACGCGGGGTTTGCGGCGGAGGGATTCCGGCTGCCGCTGGAAGAGTTGTTCGCGGAGTGATGGCCACGAACCCGGGCGGTGCGAGATGAGCACACCTCTCTACAGCGAGGCGAGCGCGTTCATGCGCCGCGTGCTGGCGGAGCAGATGGGCTGTTCGGAAGCCGACTATCAGTCGCACCTGGTGACGGTTGTCGAACGGCCGGCCGGGTCTCGCGAGCCACACCTGGCGCTGATGACGACGATGGGAACGGGTTCGGTCGTGTCGGTGCGAGACGCGCGGCTCGCGGACTGGGCGCGGGAGCATGCGCCGCCGGTCAATCGAAACCAGCAAATCTTCCTTCCGTCATTCCTCGAAGGTCTGGCCTCTTTCGCGAGAGAGATCGGCCACGAAGGCGCGAAGTCGCACAGTGCCACGGGCGGGTGTGTCCTGGCGGAGGACATCGATCCGCTTCCGCTGCCCGCAGGGTTCAGTCTGCGTGAGCTTTCGACCGGGGAGCAGACGCGGTTGCGGGCCGACGGCCGTTTCGACAACGCGCTTGGGGAAGAGGACGAGCATCGCCGGATAGCGGCGACCCGAACCGCGTTCGCAGTGGAGTCGGCGGATGGCTCGGTGGCCGGCGTCGCCGGCGTGTGGGACCAGTACCCGGGGATCGACGAGATCGGGGTCGACGTTGACCGCGCGCACAGGGGTGACGGGCTCGCCGCCGTGATGACGGTGCATGCGACGCGCTGGATTCGCGCGCAGGGGCGCTGGCCGATGTACTCCTACGGTTTCACAAATGTTCGTTCGATGAACAACGCGCTCCGATGCGGCTACCGGCCGCTGTGGTTCCTCTCGGCGGTATACGTGCCGGCCGACATGCACTGAGCCGGGGAGGACGCTCAGCCGCCGTATTCCCAGCCGAGTTCACGTTCGATGAGCATTTCGCCGTCGCGCAGGCGCTCCCCGTCGGTGCATTCGCCGACGACGATCGTGTGGTCGCCCGTTTCATGGAAAGCGACCGCGGTACAGGCGATCCAGCCGAGAGCCTGGTCGAGTACGGGGCAGCCGTTCTCGTGCAGGCCGTGCGGGATGCGCTCGAGTTTGTCGATGACCTTCGCGGCATGCTCGGCAGAGCGTCCGCGAACCTTCTTCGCTTCGGATGGCATGACGACCTTGCGCGCGATGTCGATGCCGTCCTTCTCGTGGAGAAGGTTGACGGTGAACCCCTTCGTTTCGCGGATGAAGCGGAGTGTCCGCGCATCGTTCTCGATGCCAACAGCAAGGAGACGCGGCTTGAAGGAGACTTGCATGACCCAGTCGGCAAGCATCGCGTTCTTCGTTCCATCGGCGGCGACCGAGCCGATGACGTGGACGCCGTAACTGAGGGCGAGGAGCGCTTTCTCGAGGCCGGTGAGTTCGAGGGGCGAGCCGGGGAGTTGGGGGAGTTCGGGGTGGGTCACGCGCGGTTCCTGTCGTCTTTCGTCTGATTCTAAGCTGCCGCACCGTGACCGGTAGAGCCTCGAACGGCGGCGGTGTTTACGTCCCCGTGACAGCAGGCTAACCGGTGGTATACTCGCAAAATCTTGCACCCGAATCCATCGGAAAGAGAAGTCTGGCAGATATGAGAAGTTTTAGTCGCCAGTTCGGGCTCGTGCTGAGCCTGACATTGTTCGTCGTTTTCGTGGCTGCGTTCACCGTGGCGTGTGGTGGGGACGACGATGACACGACCAACAACGAACCCACGCAGGCCGCGACAACCACTGGAACAACGCCGCAGGCCGGCGCGACCACGGCCACGCAGGCCGCCTACCCGGTGAAGGTCACGGATCAACTCGGCCGCTCGGTGGAGATCAAGGCGAAGCCGAAGACCATTGTCGCCGTGAGCCCGACGGCCGTGGAGTTCGTCTACGCGGCGGGCGGAACGGTGGCGGGGCGCAGTTCCTCGGTCGACTACCCCGAGGCTGCGAAGTCGGCGAAGGACATCGGCACCGCTTACCAGCCGAATTTCGAACAGATCCTCGCGCTGAAGCCGGACCTGGTGGTGGCCGATGCGGTCATCCATGCGCAGCCCACCCTCCGCAAGCCGTTCGAAGACCTCCCTGTGCCGGTGATTTTCGCGGGCGCGGATAGCGTGCAGAAGGTGATTGACGGCCTGAACCTGATGGGCCAGGTGCTGGACAGCAAGGCGACCACCGACAAGGTCATCGCGAACATCAACACCGCAAAGGAAGACGCAAAGAAGGCGCTCGCAGGGAAGTCGCTGAGCGCGATCGCGCTTATCGCCGACCGCGACCAGACGCTGTACGCGGCGAAGCCCGCCAGCTACGCGGGCGACATCCTGACGCAGCTTGGGATTGCCAATCCGGCCGCGGCGCAGCCTGACTCCGGCCCGTTCCCGGGCTACACGACGCTGGCTCCGGAGAAGCTCATCGAGTACAACCCGGACTACATCTTCGCGATCACACCCGCGCCAGAGCCGGCGCCGCGGCTGGCGTCGCTGATTCCCAACATCCCGCCGTTCAAGGGGCTCAAAGCGGTGACGGCCAAGCACGTCGTCGACGCCAAGGTTGAGTTGTTCCTGCAGGCGCCGGGGCCGCGCGTGGCCGAGGCGTTCAAGGCAGTCGCCGCGGCGGTAACGGCCACCCCGTAGCTTTCGAGGCTCGTACGATGGCAGGGATGGCGGCAACTTCAACTTCCCGGGAAGGCGCGCTGGCGGAGCGCGCTTTTTCCGGCGCGGCGCGTCCTGTTGGACTGATCCTGGCCGGCTTCCTTGCGTTGCTCGTGGTGGGAGCGCTCACCCTGAAGATGGGGTCGGTGTCACTTACCTGGGACGAGGTGTTCAGGGGGCTGACGACGGACTCGGACCCGCTGGCGCGCAACATCGTCTGGCAGATCCGGTTCCCACGTTTGCTCGACGGGATGCTGATCGGAGCGGCGCTTGCTGTGGCGGGCTCGCTGCTCCAGGGGGTGACCCGCAATCCACTTGCCGACCCGACGATCCTCGGGGTGACGGCTGCGGCGGGACTCGCCAGTGCCGTCGTCATCGTGGCCGACCCACAGGTGCCGCAGTGGGGCATTGCGATGGCATGTGCTGTGGGCGGGCTGTTCGGCGCGGCCATCCTTTACGTCGTGGCGTATCGCGGGGCGGTTTCGCCCGTGCGGCTGGCGCTCGCCGGGGTCGCGCTCTCGGCGCTGTTCGGCGCGGCGATTGTGGGACTGCTCTCGAGTTCGCGAACGTTCCTGCAGACCAGCCTGGGCTTCCTCGCCGGTGGCCTCTACGGCTCCGAATGGCGCGACCTCCGCGCGATGCTGCCGTACCTCGTGCCCGGTTTCGCGGGAGCAATGCTGCTCTCCGGGCGGCTGAACGTCCTCGCGTTGGGCGATGATGTGGCCGCGGGCCTCGGTGTGATGACCGATCGGACGCGGCTCGCGATCCTCGCCGTCGTGGGAATCCTGACGGCCGCGGCGGTGGCTACTGCCGGGCTGGTGAGCTTCGTGGGACTCGTGTGTCCCCACATCGCGCGCTACACGGTGGGCGGGGACAATCGCGTGCTCATTCCGGTTTCGGCACTCTACGGGGCACTGCTCGTGAGCGGCGCCGACCTCGTCGCAAAGCTGGTCATCAGCCCGAGCGAGGTGCCGATGGGGATTATCACGGCGGGCGTGGGTGCGCCGTTCCTGCTTTACCTCGTGAGGTTCCGCGGATGAAGCTCACGGTGGAGAACCTTTCGCTCCACTACGGCAGCCGCCGGGTTATTCACGGCGTCTCGTTCGTCGTCGACGCAGGCGAGATGGTCTCGATCGTCGGTCCGAACGGGAGCGGCAAGAGCACGCTCTTGCGAGGCATGTCGCGCTTGCAGAAGCCGACATCGGGGCGCGTGTTGCTCGGTGAAACGGATATCCGGGAGATGAGCGCGCGGGCGGTGGCGCGAACCCTGGCTATCCTGCCGCAGTCACCGGACGGCGGCGCCGACCTCAGCGTGCGGGAACTGGTGTATCGCGGGAGGTTCCCCCACCAGGGGCTCATGCAGCGCATCACCCCGGCTGACACCGAGGCGGTCGAGTGGGCGATGGAGGCGGCGGATGTGGCGGCACTGGCGAACCGGACCACAGGCAGCCTTTCGGGTGGCGAGCGGCAGCGCGCCTGGATCGCGCTCGCGCTGGCTCAGCAGCCGAAAGTGCTATTGCTCGATGAGCCCACGAGTTTCCTCGATATCGCGCACCAGGTGGAGGTCATGCACCTCCTGCGACGGTTGAACCGCGAGGGGATCACGGTGGTCAGCGTACTCCACGACCTCGTGCTTGCCGGGCGGTTCAGCGACCGGGTGATCGCGGTCAGCGACGGGCGGATCGAGTTCGATGGGCCGCCCGCGCAGGTGCTGGAGCCAGCCGGACTCGAGCGGGTGTTCGGAGTAGCGATGATGGTGCTTCGGGACCCTGAGACCGGGTTGCCGATCCCGCTGCCACGGCCCGACCCGCTGCTCTGCCCGGTTGCCCAGCGCGATTAGCCTCGGAGCGCCCGCAGCCGCGTCAAGAGCGAACGGTAGTCATCGACGTCGGCGCGGCCGAAGCGGAAGACCTGCGTCGGTGAGAGGCGTTCGGACCGAACGAAGACGAGTAGGCCGGCGATGATCGCGGTGCTGTAGGCGATGGCGCTGGCGAGCGCGGCGCCGTTGACTCCCATGCGCGGGATGAGGACGAAGGCGAGGGAGATGTCGATGATGAGCCCGGCGCCGGCAACGAGGGAGGAGACCCAGGGCATGCCGCGCTGGTAGGTGTAGAAGCCCGAGAAGGACTGGGCGAGGCCGTAGAGCAGGACTCCCGGCAGAAGGAAGCGCAGCGCGGACGCCATGCCTGCGTATTCTTCCCCGAAGAGGTACCGCTGGAGTAGGCCGGCGATGATGAACAGGGTCACGCAGATGAGCCCGAGGAGGACAACCGTGTGGCGCATGACGCGGGTGGTGAGCCGGGCGGCGTCGCCACGAGGGAGCGAGCCGAGACGGGCATAGGCCGCCAGCGCCAGGCTTCCGCTCACCTGCCAGACGGATTCGGCGAGATAGACGGCGAGGGAGTAGACGGCGACGCCGGATTCGCCTTCGAAGTGTTTCACGACGAAGACGTCGGCGCGGTAGTTGAGGTACGAGATGCCGCTGGCGATACCCGCGAGGCCGGCGAAGCCCGCGATGGCCCGGATGACGCCGGGTTCGAACGAGATGTTGCGGAGCGGTATGCCCCCGGTGACGACCAGCGCCGCGACTGCCAGCCACTGGCCGACCGCGTACATTTCCAGCGCGACGTCGGGAGTGTTCGGCCCGCTGTTGAGCGCGAAGGCGATCGCGATCGCGGCAAGCGAGAAGGCTGGTGGACAGACGAGCGCGAAGTTGTAGCGGATGAGTGAGTCGCGGCCGAGGAAGGTCCCGGCGACGACGCTGTTCGTGATGATGGCGGCGCAGGCGGCGCCAATGGCGAGCGACTCACGATGGGCTTCGCCGGTGAGCAGGGAACTGACGATTAGGCCCGTGGAGATGGCGAGGACGCCGAGCCCGAGGCTGAAGACGCTGCCGTTGAAGAGCGCGAGGGCCGGCGCGCGGCGTTGATTCGCGACCTGATAGGCGGTGGAAGCCGTAAGGCCGCCGCTGGCCGCGTTCACCACTCCGATGATGGTGAGGCCAAGCACGAACGCACCGTAGTTGTCGCGTGTCATCTGGTGGGTGCAGAAGAGCACTGTGCCGAGGGCGACGACGAGGTTCACCCCGCGGAAGAAGAACGCGACGATCCCGCCAAAGGCGATGGACATGAACCCATCCTACGGTGAATTGGCCGTGCGGCCAGCGGACAAAGAGAAAGGCGCCCTTCGAGGGAAGGGCGCCTTCCGGCGTTGCGGTTGGCCGTCAGTTAGTTGCTGAAGGCGTTGTAGAGGCCGTCATTGTCGCCAACGTTGAGGTCGTTGGTGGCGTCGGCGATGGCGATAATCGGCACATCACTGGTGATCGTCATGCCACCCCAGAAGCAGCCGGGATTCTGGCCGAAGCCGTTATCGCTGTTGGCGTTCTGGTAGAAGATGAAGGAACCGGTGATGGTCTTGGTCGTGGTGTAGGTGGCCGCGGCGGAGCAGCCCGGCGCCGAGTTCGAGGTGTCGTTGATGGCGGTGAGGGTGACGTTGGCTGTACCGCCGTTGGCAACGCTCACGCTGACCCAGGTGTTGTAGCCGGAGGCGCCACCCGAGGAGTAAGCGCGGCGGAAGATGAGCGGGAACTTCGCGCTCGTGGTGGCGCGGTCGGTTGGGACGCCGTTGACGGCCGTGTAGAGGTCCTCATCGACGAAGCTGCCGGGCGAGGTCATCTTCGAGCGGAAGAGGACGGCCGCCAGCGGCTGGTCGGAGGTGACGGTGGCTGCGCCAACGAAGCCTTCCGGGATGCCGCCCTCTGTGTTGTAGACCGAGTGGCTGGCGGTGCCGTTGGCCGGGATGGCCAGTGGCACCGTGTAGGTTCCGGTGTTGCCGGTGTAGGTGATGGTCGCGTTGGCAGCGGCGGCGTTCGCGTTCGAAAGCAGGATCTGCGTGTAGTAGCCGTCGAGCTTGATTGCGAGCGGGATGGAGATGGTCGTCCCGACATCATCCGTGGTATCGCCAGCGCCGCCGACGACGAAGCCGTCGTACGAAGCGAGCTTGCGAAGGCCACCGGAGAGGAAGGCGTCGACGCCGACCGTGACGGTCGAGGCGGAAGCGGTGATGGTCGCGGCCATGATCGAGTTGGCGGTGCTGGCGGGCATTGGGATTGCGCCGTCGACCGCTGTCGGGGCGAAGCTGATCTGGCCACCGACCGGGATCTTGTAGCCGCCGCCGGTGCAGGCGTTCGAGCCGCTGCCGGAGTCGGTCACCGGGGACTTCGAGCCACCCGGGAAGGTGTAGAGGATGCTGATGCAGGCTTCGACGGAGCCGGTGTTGGCGATGGCGAAGCGGGTGTTATAGGTGTTGTCGAGCGCGTTGGCGACGTAAGGAAGGGTGACCTTCGAGCCGCCGGTCGGGTATGCGTTGTGAATCGAGTACGACTTCTGGAAGGAGGACGACTCGATGTCGCGCACGAGCAGCGCATTAATCGGCTGGTCGCTGCTGATGACGCCGACGCCGCGGAAGCCGGGGGTGAGACCGGTGTTCAGGGCCTGGGCGAAGACGCGCGTGCCGCCGGCCGGGACGTTCGTGAAGACGACCGTGGCCGAGGGGATCTGGACACCCTGTGGGGTGTAGATGTCCATGACGATGGTGGCAGGGGCGGTGCCATTGTTTTGGGCGATGGAGCTGGTGTTCTCCTTGCTGTTCGGAAGCAGCGCGGGGAGGACAGCGACGTGGTCGAATCCTCGTCCGGTTACCATTTCCTGCCGGTTGCCCGGGACGCTGCTGGCGTTCACCGCCGCGGCCGGGATAAGGGTCAGGGCTCCGAGCACGGTTGCAAGCGCCAGTCGCCGAATACGAGTTCGCTCCATGATGTATCTCCTCATCAAACGGCAGTGTAGGAACCGTGCAAGAGTAGGGTCAACGAATCGCGTGGGTGCGGCGTCGATTGCTCTGTAAACGGTCTGTAACTTTTGCCGGGTGCGAGCGGGAGTCTACTAGAGTTGGTTAATTCCTTGAAGGATCAGAACGAAGGCGATCGCGCCGCCGATCATAATCCAAACCAGCTTCGTCCCGTTCACCGCGCCAAGTGTCCCACCATCGCGCGTTTGGCGTAAGCCTCACCATTCACCTGCCGTGAACAAACGCTGCCGTGGCTTCGACCACGGCGCTCCATGAGGCCGACGTACTCATCCCGGGGCTTCGCAGGTCGTGGTTGCCGCGTTCGACCCAGTGGATGCGAATCGCCGGGCTGAGCCGGTAGCCGGCGACATCACCGGCTGTGCCGAAGGGATCGCGTGTTCCCTGGACGATGAGCGTGGGGGTTGCCAGGGACTCGAGGTGGCCGGTTCGAAGCCGCTCGGGCTTGCCGGGCGGGTGGAACGGGTAGCCAAGGCAGACAAGACCGGCCGCGCCGGCCTCATCCGCGACCATGCTGGCCATTCGCCCGCCCATCGATTTTCCCCCGATGAACGGCCGTTCGGCACCAGATTCGCGCACCGCCTGGCGCCAGGTGTCGAGGAGAACCGGCTCGCGGTCCGGCGGGCGGCGTTTCCCGTCGACGCGTCGGCCCGCCATGTACGGGAACTCGAAGCGAAGGACGCGGATGGCGGCTTCGCCAAGGCCACGAGCAACGAATTGCATGAACTCGGAGTCCATGGCCGCGCCGGCGCCATGGACGAGGAGTAGAGCCGGCGCGTCCTCGGGGCCATCGGCGAGGAAGGTGACGGTCACGCCTGGCTTACGAGTTCAGCGAGACGTTGAGGCCCTGGAGCTTGCGCCAGTGGTGCTCGGTCTTGATACGCCGGACAGTGCCGGAGCGGGAGCGCATGACGAGAGACTCGCTGACCGCTCCTCCCGCGGTGTATTCGACGCCCTGCAGCAGGTCGCCGCCGGTCACGCCAGTGGCGGCGAAGAACACATCGTCGCCGGTCACCAGTTCGTCGATGGTGAGGACGTGGGCGAGATCGACGCCGCGGTCGATGGCGACTTTGCGGTCCTCCTCGTTGCGGGGCCAGAGGCGGCCCTGGAAGTCGCCGCCGATGCACTTGAGGGCGGCGGCGGCGACGACGCCTTCCGGGGAGCCTCCGATGCCGAGCATCATGTCGACGCCGGAACCGGCGATACCGGCGGAGACGGCGGCCGGGGCGTCGCCGTCGGTGATGAACTTGATTCGCGCGCCAGACGCGCGAACCAGGTCGGCGATATCGGTGTTGCGGTCGCGGTCGAGGATGATGACGGTGACTTCCTCGATGGGCATGCTCTTGGCTTTGGCCACCTGGCGGATGTTCCACTCCACGGGTGCGGAGAGGTCGATCGCGCCGCGGGCTTCGGGGCCAACGGCGATTTTCTCCATGTAGAACATCTCGTGGGGGTTGTAGAGCGTTCCGCGTGGAGCACAGGCGATGACGCTGACGGCGCCGGGCCGCCCCTGGGCGGTGAGGCGGGTGCCTTCGAGTGGATCGACGGCGACATCAACCTGGGGGCCATGCCCGCTGCCGACGCGCTCGCCGTTGAAGAGCATGGGGGCTTCGTCCTTTTCGCCTTCGCCGATGACGATGACTCCGTCCATATCGACGGTGTCGAGCATCATGCGCATGGCGTCGACGGCGGCCTGGTCGGCGCCGATCTTGTCGCCGCGGCCCATCCAGCGGGCGGCGGCGACAGCGGCGGCTTCGGTGACGCGCACCAGTTCCATGGCGATGTTGCGATCGGGGACGCGTTCGTTTCTCACGGGTTCACTCCGAGTTGATGTGCCACCGGTTTGAGCGCTTCGGCGACAAACCGGATGTGTTCGTCGAGTTCGACGCCAAGGTCGGCGGCGCCGTTGACCAGGTCTTCGCGCCGAACGCTGCGGGCGAAGGCCTTGTCTTTCATCTTCTTGCGAACGGATGCAGGTTCGATTGAGGAAAGGGACTTATCGGGTTTGACCAGGGCACAGGCTGTGACGAAACCGGAGAGTTCGTCGCAGGCATAGATGGCGCGGTCCATTTTGGAGGTGTATTCGAGGCCGAGGAACGGCGCGTGGCAGAGGATGGCGTAGCGGATGTCCTGGGGGACGCCGCGCGCTTCGAGGAGCACGGAGCCTGCCTTGGGGTGGAGGTCTTCTGTGGGGTGGATCTCCCAGTCGAAGTCGTGGAGGAGGCCGACGATGCCCCACTTCTCCTCGTCTTCGTGGAGGAGGCGGGCGTAGGCCTGCATCACGGCTTCGACGGCGATGCCGTGCTTGCGGGTGCGCTCCTCTTGCGAATACTCGACGAGGATGTCCCAGGCGGTCTCTCGATGCATGCCAAACGTCCTCCTCGTCCCTGGTGGTACGAGGCGAATGGTAGCGAGTGGTCGGTCAGTGAGGAAAGGCGAAGCGGCCGGGCCCGCGACGGGTCAGACTGGTCGCGCGGTGAGGAACATGAGGCCCTTGGCGAGGACTTCGCCGACGAACACCGCGCCCATGGCGATGTAGAGGAGGCCGGTGGCGCTCTGCATCGCCTTCAGCTGAGTGGTCTTGAGCGAAAGGACACCGAGGATGATGGGGAACACGAGGCCGACACCGATACGCAGGTAGAGCGCCGGGTTTCCGAAGATGCCGACGTCAACCGGGTTGGCCGGCGTGGGCGTCTCGCGGACCGGGACGACGAGATTCACGAGCAGGACAAGCGCCTGGAAGCCGAGGGCGGCGAGCAGGACGAGATCGAGGTCGCGGAGTGGCCAGGCGGGTAGCGCGCCTTCGGTCAGGTACCAGTGGCCCCAGACCATCGAGACGGAGACCGCGCCGAGCGCGAGCGCGCCGCCGAGCAGGGCGATCGCGGCTGCGGGGAAGCCCCAGGTGGGTGGCGCGAGCATCACGGCGAGGAGGCCGACGGCGAGCACGCCGGCAATCGAGCCCGCGATGCCAAAGAGGCGCCCAATGGGATCCCAGCCCATGAACACGCAGAACATGTAGACCGCGCTTGTCACGATGACGACCATGACCGCTCGCTTCACATCGTCGAAGGGGTCGCCGTCGATGCGGTAGCCGTCGATCGCCCCGGTCAGGTTGATGGTGTCGGCGGTCCAATAGGCGAGCCCGGCGGCGATGGCGACGCAGAGCGCCATCGTCATGACGAAGCCGCGGGTGACGCCTCCGCGGAGGTCGCTTCCGAGGGTAATCCAGAGGCTTCCGATGCTGAGTTCGATGAGAATGAGGAGCAGGGTGTACGGCAGTGCTTCGGCGTTCACGCAGTGATGGAGTGTAGAGGCGGATGGCGTATCGGCCACCGGGAGCCGTTCAACAGGGGCGGGGCAGAAGATCCTTTCCGATTTGTTTCCCCTTTAGGGTAGCCACTGATAGACTCGCCAACGCTTTCGGCGCGTCAGTTCGGGCGGCCGGCGGTTCCGTGCGCCCCTGTGGCAGCGGGGCTGCAAGCATCATTCCGGAGGGGAAGGCCTAATGCTCCTGGCCCAGATCATGATCCCTGCGGCGAGCGCCGCGGCGGTCCTGTTCGCGATCTGGCTCGCCTTTGATGTCCTGAAAAGGGACAAAGGCACCGCATCCATGCAGGAAGTCGCGGGGACGATCCTGGAGGGCGCAAACGCCTTCCTGACTCGTCAGTACCGCACCATCAGTATTCTCGCCGTCGTCACGTCTGTCGTGGTGGCCGTCATCGTCGGGGTCTTCAAGGAATCCGGCGAAATCGGCCTCCTTACAGGCGTCGCATTCATCGTCGGTGCGCTCGCTTCGGGCGTGTCCGGCTACATCGGTATGTCGATCGCGGTTCGCGCGAACGGCCGGACCGCGGCCGCGGCGCAGAACAGCCTCGCGGACGCCATCAACACTTCGCTCCGCGGCGGCGCGGTTTCGGGCTTCCTGGTGGTCGCCCTGAGCCTCATCGGCGTCTCGAGCATGTTCGCTATCTACAGCAAGATCCTCGGCCACCCGATCGATGAGACACCGTTCCTCATCGTCGGTTTCGGCTTCGGGGCCAGCTTCGTCGCCCTTTTCGCCCAGCTCGGTGGTGGTATCTACACCAAGGCCGCCGATGTCGGCGCCGACCTCGTCGGCAAGGTCGAAGCCGGTATCCCGGAAGACGACCCGCGTAATGCGGCCGTTGTCGCCGACCTCGTTGGCGATAACGTCGGCGACTGCGCTGGCCGTGGCGCCGACCTGTTTGAGTCGATGTCGGCGGAGAACATCGGCGCGATGATCCTTGGCGTGGCCATTTTCACGGCCACCCACCGCGTGGAGTGGATTCTCTTCCCGCTCGTGCTCCGGTCGTTCGGCGTGTTCGCAACGATCGTGGGTATGCTCACGGTTCCGTTCTGGGCCAAGCGCATCAGCGACCCGATGGGCGCGCTGAACGGCGGGTACTGGACAATCACGGTACTGAGCATCATCGGCCTTGGCGTTTGTACGAAGGCCATGCTCGACGACGTGTGGTACTGGTTCTTCTTCTGTGGGCTTATCGGTATCGCGACCGGTATCGCGTTCGTGTACATCACGCAGTACTACACGGCTGGCGGGTGGCGCCCGGTGCAGGAAATCGCACGCGCGAGCCGGACCGGCTCCGCGACGAACATGATCATCGGCACCGCCGTTGGCTTCGAAACGACCGCCGTGACGGCAATCACCGTTGGCCTGGCGCTTGTCGGCTCGTACACGCTCGGCGCCCAGGCCGACCTCCAAAACGTGAGCTCTGTTTCGACCGGTGTGTTCGGAACAGCCTGCGCGACGATGGGCATGCTGATGTCCGCCGCGTACGTGCTCGCGATGGACACGTTCGGGCCGATTACGGACAACGCCGGCGGCATCACCGAGATGGCGGAAGATTCGAAGCCCGAAGCCCGCGAAATCACCGACAAGCTCGACGCCGTGGGCAACACCACCAAGGCCCTCACCAAGGGCTACGCGGTGGGCTCGGCCGCACTCGCGGCCTTCCTCCTGTTCACCGCGTACCTCGACGAGGTGCGTGTCGAATTCGGCAAGATCGCCGGCAAGGACCCGGAGCGCTACGCGACCCTGGTCCAGGACCTCGGCATCATCTTCAGCGGCGACGACCAGAAGGCCGCGGCTGCGAACGCCATCAAGACGCACGTCGACGAACTCGAAGCCGTCCGCGCGGAGATTAACGACGACAAGAAGTTCAGCGAAGCGAACGTCGACGCCCTCGCCGTCGCCGACGAGAAGGAAACCGACGCCTTCCTTTCGAAGAAGGTGGAGGACGGCGCGCTGACGGCGGAGCAGGCGGCCCGCCTGAGTGCTAGCCCGGTGCCGCTGCCACGCGTCATGCCGATTAACCTTGGCAAGGTCGACGTGTTCGTCGGCGCGATGCTGGGCGTGATGCTGGCGTTCTTGTTCAGCTCGTTGGCCATCCGGTCGGTGGGTAAGGCTGCGGGATCGATCATCGAAGAGGTTCGACGGCAGTTCCGCGAGAACCCCGGCATCATGACGAAGGAAGTGCGGCCGGACTACACCCGCGCCGTCGACATCACCACGCGGGCGGCACTCCGCGAGATGGTGCTCCCTGGCGTGCTGGCGGTTGGCCTGCCAATCCTCACCGGCGTGGTCTTCCGCTATGCGTTCGGTGGCGACGGCAACGAGGGCTGGCTCTCGGTCGCCGGTATGCTGATGGTCGGCACCATTGGTGGCGTTCTGCTCGCGACCTACCTGAACAACACAGGTGGCGCGTGGGACAACGCCAAGAAGTTCATTGAGTCCGGCGGGCTCAAGGATGAGAACGGGAACATCATCGGCAAGGGGACGGAGACCCACGCCGCTGCCGTCGTCGGCGACACGGTCGGCGACCCGTTCAAGGACACGGCTGGCCCGGCGCTTCACGTGCTCGTGAAGCTGCTCAGCACCATCACCCTCGTGCTTGCGCCGCTGTTCATCAGCTAGGCGTTCGCAGGGCGACATCTTGGAGAGGGCCGGGAGCAATCCCGGCCCTCTCGCGTGCTAGGATTGGCATATGCGCACCGCCACCGTTGCCGAAGCGAAGGAGCGACTCGAAGAGCTGATCGCGGCCGCTCGCGCCGGCGAGACGGTGGAGATCAGGGATGCGGACGGGGTGGTGGCGCTGGCGCCTGCTGAGTCCGATTCGCCTGTCCCGAACGATGAAGCCGTTGTCGAGCGAATGGAGGCGGCGGGAGTACTCCGGCGCGGTACCTTGCCACCGGACGCCGCTGCTGCGGAGAGGCTTCCTGTGGGCGAGACGGGGCTTATTCAAGCGCTGCTCGATGAACGAGAGCGGGGCTGGTAGCGAACGCCCGTGCGCTACTGGGATAGCTCCGCGCTCTTGCCCCTGATCATTCCTGAACGCGACAGCGAAGTGGTTCGGCGGCTGTATCAGTCGGATCCGCTCGTACTCACCTGGTGGGGCACGCCAGTCGAGATCGCCTCTGCACTTGCCCGGCGTGAACGGACCGGTGAATCGCCAGCCGAACAGGTCGCCGTATTCCGCCAGCGTGCACTTCGGCTTGGGGAGCGCTGGCAGGAGATATTGGCCGCGGAATCGGTTCGAACTGCGGCCATCGCTTTGCTCTCGCGAAGGGAGCTTCGCGCGGCTGACGCGCTGCAACTCGGTGCTGCGCTGATCGCTCGAGACCTGGCGGACTCCCGATTGAGCGCGTTCGTCACTGGTGACGAGCGCCTGGCGGTTGCCGCAGCGGCGGAGGGTTTCGACGTCCTCCCCTGAGCAGCGAGGGACTGTGTGACGTTGTTCACACATATTGTTGTTGCCGCTGGAGGCCGCTTTCCCGTAGTCTCGCTGGACGATGCTGCTGGTTGTCACTTCGATGCATTGCGCTACCAACGCCGTCCTTACGTCCGGCGCGGGTACGAATGTGTCCGGGATGATGGCCTCTACGGCATAGCGAAACTCAATTGATCGCAACCGCGGAGAGGCCCACCCACAAGGTGGGCCTCTTGCGTAGGCGAGGAGGTGCAGGATGGCTCCACGTCCGTTCGAAGGCGCTCTTATCCGGTTGAGAGCCCGCGATGAGGCTGACGCAGCCGACTTCTATCGCTGGATCAACGATTGGCAGACGGTGAAGTACCTCGGCCAGCGGTATCCGCGCAGCATGACGTTCGAGCGTCAGATGATGGCGAACTCGACCGCGGGCTTTGGCGAGAGCCAGTTCATGGTCGAAACCCTGGCAGACCATCGGTCGATCGGCTGGCTCGGGCTACACGGTGGGGCGGGCGAGGATCGCTGCGCCACGCTTGGCATCGCCATCGGCGAGCACGACTTCCTGGATGGGGGGTATGGCACCGACGCTATGCGAACAGCCTGCCACGTGGCGTTCGACGTGATGAACCTGAACCGGGTCGACCTGACGGTCTACGACTGGAACGAGCGGGCAATCCGCGTTTACGAGAAGGTGGGGTTCCAGCACGAGGGGGTGCTCCGGGAAGCCATCTACAAGGCCGGTCGCTGGAACAACCTGGTTTTCATGGGAATCCTCAAGGGGGAGATGCGATGAGCGAGCACAGGAAGGAGCCGGCGCGAGAGCCGATGCCGGAGTCGCCGTTCGAAGGGCGCCTGGTGCGCCTTCGCGCTCGAGAGCCGGAGGATGAGCCGCAACTCTACGAGTGGTTCAACGATCCTGAGGTGACGGAGTTCCTGGCACTTCGCTACCCGGTTTCGCACCAACTCGAAAAATCGTTCATCGAGCGCGCTTCGGACGTGGGCTATTTCAACGCGAACTTCGCCCTTGTGACGCGCGAAGAAGGACGGATGATTGGCGGCTGCGGGTTCGAGAAAGTCAGCGCCGAAGACCGGCACGCCGAGTTGGGTATCGCCATCGGCGACCGCGCGTACTGGGACGGGGGCTACGGGACAGACGCGATGCGTACCCTGTGCCGGTTCGGGTTCGAAATCATGAACCTGCACCGCATCCAGCTCGACGTGTACCAGGGGAACCTGCGGGCGCAACACGTCTATCAGAAGGTCGGTTTCCGCGTGGATGCGGTGAAGCGCCAGGCCATCTACAAGTTTGGCGCGTACCAGGATGTCCTCACGATGGGGCTGCTGGAGGGAGAACTGCGGCTCGATGATTGACCTGTACTGAACGTCGGGCGCTGGGTCGTTACCGCGCTTCCAGCTACCGTACATTCGAAGGAAGAGCCGTTGTCAATCGAACTGGTCGGCTGGGTCGCCGTGGTCCTCACCCAGGTGTTCTGGATTCCGAATATCACGAAGATCGTGCGGACCCGGGATGTGCAGGGGTACTCGCTCGGGGCGTGGCTGATCATGCTGACGGGTCTGAGTTGCTGGCTTGCGTACTTCGTAGCCAGGGGCGACGTGGTCGGGATCGTCGCGAACATCTCCGGTGTGACCGGCGCGGGGATCACGACGGGCCTCATCTGGTGGTGGGGCCGGGGACGGGCCAGGAGGCCGCGCATGGTTGAGCCGGTGACGGCGCCCGGGGAGCCGGTATTGGGGGTTGCGGGAACCACGGAACACGCATGACCCACATGTCGCTATAGATTCTGTCAACTGTCCGGTAAATTTGTGAGAGATTTCGCAATCAGGGGTTGACACCCTTGTGCGAAGATTGGTAGGTTCCGCCGGTAAGCGGTTTTCCCGCCGTTTACACAGCGCTCGGTTCTAACAGTGCACCACCTGCCTAGTGCGCCGATAAGGCGTAACGGGGGACCCAGTTACCTGGGGCGAATGCGATTGCTCCGCTGTGCAAATCGCTAGGGCGCCTTCCGCCCGAGCCCGTCAGCTAACCCCGGAGGCAGTCTCGGAAGGCCTGGCGAGCAGGTAGCTCGTGTCGAGGTCTTTTTTTCTGTCCTCGATGATCACTTACGTCTCGTTTGAGAGGGAGGAATTCTTATGCCAGCTTTGCAGGAAGCACCACCGAAATCGTGCCCGAAGTGCCGCGGCTCAATGATTGTTGAGCGCGACTGGCACGGCACCTACGGCAGCTGCATCATGTGCGGCTACGTCCACGAGGTTCTGACGAGCCCGCCCGTCGACCTCGCCGCCGAAGAGGCGGCTCTGCCGCAGCGCCAGCGCCGCCGCCAGCCGTCGCACGGCAAGCTCCGGCTCTGATTCGAACGCTCCGCTAGAACCATGACGGCCCCCGCCCACCCGGCGGGGGCCGCGCGTTTCACCAAATCCCGCCGCTGCCCTATCATTCCAGCCCGGAGGGGCCTGCTCATGCCATATATCCGTGTCTCGATTGCCAAGCCGCGCAAGGGCGAAGAAGCCCGCCTCGAAGAGTTGATGCGAAAGCTCAGCGACCTTTCGTCCGAGCAGAGCGGCTGCCTCGAAAGCTGGGTGTTGAAGCCGCACGATAGCTCGGGCGAAGTGGCCCGCATTGCGGTCTACGAGAGCGAGCATGCCGCTGAATCCGCGGCCAACTCGACGTCGTTCATGTCGCTCCGCTCCGAAATCCACCTCATCGCCGAGCCCGGGCACACCGAGCGAGCGTTCTTCAGCATCTGATCCAGGGTAGGCCCGCAGCGAGTGAGGGGCGGTTCGCCCGGTGCTGCGCGAAACCCCTGCATAGCTGGTCTCTTCGCCCTCGGGGTCGCCGTGACGACTCCGGGGGATACGCCCGAACCTTATGAGGGTTTCTCCCAATACGCCGCCGAAATCCTGTGGCTAGACTTCAGGGTGTCCTAAGGGTTTCGTCACAGGAACCTTGCGGACACATGGGGGAGGACAGCGCGGGAAAGCCTTATGGGCGCGCCGTCACTCAGTGCAGAACCAGAGGGAGCAACTCATTGAACACGACGCGCACCGTTGGCCGTCCGGTTGGTCTCCGGGCGACCACCGCTTCGAACACGCAGAATGGCCGGACATCGACCGCCATCCGCATCGTCCTGGTCGACGATCACGCGGTCATCCGGCAGGCGCTCCGCATGCTGCTGGAGAACCAGCCCGAACTCGAGGTGGTCGCGGATGTGGAGAACGGCCGCGAGGCCGTGCAGGCGGTGGAGAAGCTGCAGCCTGACGTTGTGCTCATGGACGTCGTGATGCCGGGCCTGAACGGCCTCGAGGCGACACGCCAGATCCGGCGCAGTTGCCCGGCGACGCGTGTCGTGATGCTCAGCGGCTTCGTGGACGAGGACCAGTTGCTCGATTCCATCCGCTCGGGCGCTTCGGGCTACATCATCAAGAAGTCTGACGTTTCGGAACTGGTGCTTGCCATCCAGACCGTACACCGCGGCAACAGCTACTTCTCGAGCGCGCTGAGCGAAGGCTTCGACCTCGCGGAGGTGCTCTACCAGGCGAAGCGGAGTGATCAGCGGAACGGTGTCGAGGCGCTGACCAGCCGTGAACGGGAAGTACTCCAGCTTATCGCTGAGGGATACACAAACCAGGGCATCGCGAACGAGCTGTACATCAGCGTGAAGACGGTGGAAGCGCACAAGGCGCACATCATGGCGAAGTTGCACGCGCGGAACCGCACCGACCTCATTCGTTACGCCATCCGCAAGGGAATCGTCCGGCTCGAAAGCGCCGAGGAGGCGCAGGCGATGCTCGGCGGAGATGAGCCGCTCGCGGTCTGACACCGCTTCCGCCCAGGGAGAGCCATGAAGGCAGGCCAATTGGCCTGCCTTTTCGTTTGTGTCAGCGTTCGCTCAAGAGCGCCGCGGACCAGGGAGTGGTGTCTTCCGCGCCGAGCCAGTCACGCAGGACCTCGGCGTTGTGTTCACCGCGCCACGGCGCCGGGCGGCGGATCCCGGCTTCGGCGGCCGAGAATCGGTATGGCGATTGGACGACCGGGCGTGTACCGCCCGCGCGGTCATCGATTTCGACCACCATCTCGCGGTGGCGGACGGTGACCTGGTCGCGGATCTCTTCGGCGGTGCGGACATCGCCCCATGCGATGTTGCGGCGATCAAGGATGGCCACGAGTGCATCCCGGCCCGGGAGCGAGCGGATATAGTCGCGGACGACAGCCTTGCGAAGGCGGCTCTTTTCGGCGATGGACGCTCCCGGCGGCGCCGGGTCCGCGAGGTTTCCCTCGTCGGAGAGGTGGTTCCAGATGTGGCGGAAGTCGGCCGAGATGAGGACCGGCGTGTCGGCCGTTTGCCAGATCTCGCTGGGCAGCACGCGCGTGTGCTCGGCGTCTTCGAGCGAGTAGTGCAGGCTGTCATCGGTGGCGACGGTGGCGTCAATCATCGCCATGTCGATGTACTGGCCCACTCCCGTGCGCTGGCGCATCCAGAGAGCCGACAGAACGGCGACAAGCCCGTGGAGCGATGCATTCGTGTCGGACATGCTGACAGGGAGGTCGTAAGGCGGGTTGCCGCTCAGGCGAGTCTGCCGCGCGATGAGGCCGGATTCGGCGTGAATCACCGGTGCGAAGGCCGCGCGCTGCGCCTCCGGCCCTTCCTGGCCGAAGCCGGAGATCGAGAGCATGACCAGGCCAGGATTGCCGCGGCTGAGGTCCGGGTACGAGACGCCGAGACGCGCGGCGACGCCGGGGCGGAAGTTCTCAATCACGACGTCGGCTTTGCCGGCGAGCGCCTGGACGAGTTCGCGCCCGGCAGGCACGGAGAGATCGACGCAGATGTTCCGCTTGCCGACGTTCTGCTGGTGGTAGTAGCCGGGGATGCCCCCGACGACCGCGCCCCAGAGCCTCGTCAGGTCCCCATCCGGCGGTTCGACCTTCACCACATCGGCGCCGAGGTCGGCGAGCATGCGGCCAGCGAAGGGCCCGGCGAGGACACGTGAGAGGTCGAGAACGCGGAGGTCTTCGAGTGGGTAAGCCATAGGAAAGCGATGGTACGCGTTTCGGGCAGGTCCGTGGCCCGGTGGCTCCCCGGGAGAGGACGGCGAAGGCCCCGGAGACTCGACCTCCGGGGCCCATGTTCGTGGTGCGTTAGCGAGACGGCCGGCCGGTCACACGGCGGCTCGCAAGGTTGCGGCTTCGCTTCGCAACACCATTGCGAAGGCGCAGTCGCGGCAAATGACGGTCGCGTAACTGTTCGCGCGGATTCCGGTCGTTTCCATGTCGGCGACGACGAGGCGTGAGTGGGCGCGCGTGACGCGGCCACAGAGCGGACAAGGCGAGTGAACGTTAACCATGCTTCGAGACATCTCCCTACCTCAAAGCGCCACCACAGACAGCGTGCCAGACGATGCGGCGGCGGGTAATCGGGAGAGTGCCCTACGGGAACTGCCTGATAGCCGCGTGAGGGCGCCGCCAGCACCCCGGCGCGGCATCCTCGGTACACTATCCCCCATGAGGACCGTCCGGATTGGGCTTGGACAGATCAATACGACCGTCGGCGACATCGCAGGGAATATCGACCGGATTCGGGAGACGATCGCGAAGGCGCGGAACGAAGGCTGCCATCTCGTCGCGCTGCCCGAACTGGCGGTGACCGGCTACCCGCCCGAGGATCTCCTGCTGCGGCGCGCCTTTTGCGAAGCCTCGCGCACCGCGGTGGAGTCGCTGGTCGACGAGACGGAAGGGATCATCGCGGTGGTCGGCTTCGTGGACTGGGACGATGGCGACGCCCACAACGCCGCGGCCATCTTCGCCAACGGCGAGTGGGTGGACACCTACCACAAGCACCGCCTGCCGAACTACGGCGTGTTCGACGAAGAGCGGTACTTCGCGGCCGGCAGGCGCATGGCCGTGTACCAGGTGGGCGATTTCCGGTTCGGCGTGAGCATCTGCGAAGACATCTGGTACCCGGGGCCGCTCGATGAGATGGCGCTCGGTGGCGCGGAACTGTGCGTGAACATCAACGCCTCGCCGTATCACCGCAGAAAGGCGCGGCATCGCGAACGGATGATCGCGACTCGCGCGGCCGACAACCTGATCGCGGTCGCCTACGTGAACGCCGTCGCGGGGCAGGATGAACTGGTGTTCGATGGCAGTTCCATCGTCTTCAACGCGGAAGGCGACCTGGTGGCGCGTGGGCCGCAGTTCCAGGAAACACTCGTCGTCGCCGAAATCGACCTCGACGCGGTCGCCCAGCGGCGGCTGCACGACCCACGGCGCAGAGTTGAGTTGCGTGACCGTGAGCCGACGCTGCCGTTCGAAATGGTGGAGGTCGAACCGACAGGTCTGGCGGCGCCGTTCGTGCGCCAGCCGGTGCGTTCGGCTGTGGCCCCGTTGCTGGACGACTACGCGGAGGTGTGGGCTGCGCTCGTCCTGGGGACGCGCGACTACCTCGGTAAGACAGGTTTCAAGGACGTGCTCATCGGGCTGTCGGGCGGCATCGATTCGAGCATTGTGGCCGCGATTGCGGTCGATGCGCTCGGCCCGGAGCACGTGATCGGGGTTTCGATGCCGAGCCGCTACTCGAGCCAGCACTCGAAGGACGACGCAAAGGAACTGGCTGAGAACCTGGGGATCCGCTACCTCACCATCCCGATCGAACCGGCCCACGCGGCGATGCTCGAGATGATGGCGGATGCGTTCGAAGGGACGGCGCCGGGCACGGCCGAGGAGAACCTGCAATCTCGCCAGCGCGGGAACGTGATGATGACGCTTTCGAACAAGTTCCCGCGGTCGATCGTGCTGACGACGGGGAACAAGAGCGAGATGGCCTGTGGCTACGCGACGCTGTACGGCGACATGGCCGGCGGTTTCGCGGTAATCAAGGATGTGCCGAAGACGCTGGTGTTCGAACTCTGCCGCTGGCGCAATGCGCAGGGCGACCGGCCAGTGATTCCGCCCCAGGTTATTTCGAAGCCACCGAGCGCCGAGCTGAAGCCGGACCAGTTCGACCAGGATACGCTGCCGCCGTACGAAATCCTCGACCCGATTATCGAGGCGTATGTCGAAGACGACCGGACGGTCGCGGAGATCACCGCAATGGGCTTCGACGAAGCGACAGTGCGGCGGACGGTGCAGATGATCGACCGGAACGAATACAAACGCCGTCAAACGCCGCCGGGTGTGAAGATCACGCCACGCGCGTTCGGGCGGGACCGGCGGCTGCCGCTCGCGGCGAAGCTGACGCAGTAGGAGACAACCCTTGGAAGCACGTGACCGATACCTTGTGACGACGGACTGGCTGGAGTCGAACCTGGACGCGGCGGGATTACGCATCCTCGACTGCACCGTCTACCTGCGCCCTCGCGACGACGGGAAGCCGGGGTATGCGGTGGTGAGCGGGCGGGAGGACTGGGCCGCCCGCCACATCCCCGGGTCCGGGTTCGCCGATTTGCCAGGCGACCTGAGCGATCAGGCGAATCCACTGCGCTTCATGATGCCCCCGGCGGAGCAGTTCGCTGCGGCGATGGGGGGCTACGGCGTAAGCGACGACTCGGACGTGGTTCTCTATGACCGCGCCGGGAACATGTGGGCGGCGCGTATCTGGTGGATGCTACGAGCGTTTGGGTTCGACCGCGCGCGGATCCTCGATGGTGGCTGGACGAAGTGGACTGCTGAAGGTCGCGCAGTTACGGACGCCGCGGCGGCCTATCCGCGGGGGACCTTTACCGCGCGTCCGCGGCCGGAGCTCATCGCCAGTAAGGACGACGTCCTGGCTGCGATCGGCTCTGGGCAGACGTGCATCGTGAATGCGCTGAACGGCGCGCAGCATCGTGGCGAGGTGGCGCCGTATGGCCGTGCCGGGCACATCACCGGCAGCGTGAACGTCCCGGCCATGGGCGCGGGAGGCGTTGTTGACCCGGAGACGCAACTCTATCTGCCGACCGGGGAGATCCGGGCGCGATTCGAGGCGACAGGTGTAAGGCCCGACCAGAGGCTGATCACGTACTGCGGTGGTGGCATCGCCGCGAGCAGCGCCGCATTCGCCGCGACGATGGCCGGCTACCCGAAGGTCGCGCTGTACGACGCCTCGCTCTCGGAGTGGGCGGCTGACCCTTCGCTCCCGATGGAGACGGGCGCCTGAGACGACTGGCGTAGCTCCGGTCCGGTGGAGTTGAGAGTGCGGCCCGGCGCGGGTAGATTTCCGAATACCATTCGAGGAGTTGCCCGATGCCTACCTCCAACACCTGCGTGAAGACCGGCCAGCACGCCGTCGCGATGACCCAGATCCCATACCCGGACACTCCAGCGCCCGGCCAGGCGCTTATCCGGACGACGCTGAGCACCATCTGCGGCAGCGATATGCACATCGTCGACGAAATGCCGATCCCGGGTGGTGTTCCGATGGGCCACGAGGCGATTGGTGTCGTCGAAGCGGTTGGCGACGGCGTGGTGGGGTTCAAGGCGGGTGACCGCGTGGCGACGAGTTGCCTGCTGAGTTGCGGATACTGCCGGCGCTGCCAGGAAGGCGACCACAGCATCTGCGAGACGTTCAACGCGCCCGGCAACCTGCTCTTCGGAGCGCAGGGCGACTACTTCCTCGTGAACGGCGCGCAATCGAGCCTGGCGAAGGTGCCAGACAACCTCGCCGACGAGCAGGTGTTGTTCGTCACGGACATCATGTCGACGGGCTTTGCCGCGATCGAGCGGGCGCAGATTCGCCCGGGCGACACGGTTGCGGTGTTCGCCCAGGGGCCCGTTGGTCTCTGCGCGACGGCTGGCGCGCGGACGTACGGCGCTGGCACGATCATCGCCGTCGAGTCGATCCCGGAGCGCGTCGCGATGGCGAAGCGGTTCGGCGCCGATATCGTGGTGGAACCGGGAGACGCGGTGCAAAAGATCATGGGTCTGACCGGCGGCAAGGGTGTCGATATCGCTGTCGAGGCGCTCGGGCACCAGGTGACGTTCGAAAACGCCTGCCAGGTAGTTCGGATCGGTGGGACGGTCAGTTCGGTCGGTGTGTACGGCGCTTTCCCGGAGTTGAAGATGCCGACCGGCGGCTCGTTCATCCACCGGAAGCTCGTGACTACCCTCTGCCCGGTGGGGACGACGCGGATGGAGCGGATGATGGCGCTGATTTCGGGCGGTAAGGTGGACCTCACGCCGCTCATCACGCACTCGATGAAGATCAGCGAGACGCCGGCCGGCTACGACCTCTTCCGCAAGAAGGAAGGCGGCGTATTGAAGATCGCGCTGCGGCCGTAGCTTCGGCTTAGGTTGCGGCTGAGTCCATGTGGGGTTTAGCGTGACCGCCGATGGCTGCGGCAGCCGAGCACAACCACGCGACGCTCCATGCGGGCATGATGCGCGCCCGGGCGCCGGGCGCGCACAGTCGCGTCACCAACTTCGAACTGCTCTTCGACCTCGTCTTCGTGTTCGCGGTGACGCAGCTGTCGCACATGCTGGCGAGGCATCTCACGGGCGAGGGATTGCTCCACACGACGATGCTGCTGCTGGCCGTGTGGTGGGCGTGGATGTATACGACGTGGGCAACGAACTGGTCTGACCCGGACCACCTGGCAGTGCGAATCATGCTGGTGGCGGTCATGCTGGGCGGGCTGATCATGGCCGCGTCGATTCCCAGCGCCTTCGAAAGCCGCGCGTTCGGGTTCGTCGTCCCGTACGTGAGCATCCAGGTCGGGCGTTCGCTGTTCATGATCCGGGCAACCCGCGACGAGGAACGAGTCCGGAAGACGTTTTTGCGGATAACGACGTGGTTCGTGGTGTCGGCCGTGTTCTGGTTCGCCGGCGCGGTGGCCGAAGGAGACGGGAGGGTTGGGCTGTGGGCCGTCGCGTTGCTTATCGAGTACCTGGGACCCTCGATGGGATTCTGGCTGCCCGGAGCCGGGCGCGCGGTGGCTTCCGACTGGAACGTTGAGGGGGCGCACCTGGCCGAGCGCTGCGGGCTGTTCATCATCATCGCTCTCGGCGAATCGTTGCTGGTGACGGGCGCGACTTTCGCCGGGCTATCGTGGTCAACACCGGTGGTGGTTGCGATGATGGCGGCCTTTGGCGCGGCCGTGGCGATGTGGTGGGTGTATTTCGATGTCACCGCGGAGGCGGCGAGCGAGCAGATCGCGCACGCTGAGGCGCCCGGCCGGTTGGCCCGGTTGGCGTACACCTACATCCACCTGCCGATGGTCGCCGGGATCATCGTGACGGCGGTGGGCGATGAGCTGGTGCTCAGCCATCCTCGTGGCGCCGCCGAACTGAGCATCGCGCTCGCGATTGTAGGTGGCCCGCTGCTCTTCCTCGTCGGTTACTCGCTGTTCAAGTTCGCCGCGCTCCAGCGGTTCTTCAGGGTCCACGCGGTGGCGATGGTGGCGCTCGTCGCGCTCTTCCTGGTCCACCCGGTCGGGTCTCCGCTGGCGTTGAGTATCGGGACCACGGCAGTCTTCACCGGGCTGGCGATATGGAGCCGCCGGATGTACGAGCGAGAACGCGCGGCGGAGTTGGGCGGCGACCGTACGGGCGCAGCTTAGACGCGCAGGCCCTTGCGGAGCGCGCGAAACGCCGGCTCGGCCGTTTCGAACGCCGGAAACCGGACGGTCATCGTGCGGGCGATGCCGTCGGGCGGGAGTCCATTGAGCCGCCATTCGACGAGCAGATGCGCGATCCAGGTGAGGAGCGAGGCTCGCACCAATGACGGCAGGGCGTCCCATTCGGCGTCGGAAAGCGGGCGCACGGCCTGGTAGCCTTCGAGGAGCGCGGCGGCGAGGCGGAGGTCGAGCGGCATGTGCGGCACGAGGAGCGGTGCGATATCGCAGATGAGGGCATCGCGCCGGCACTGGTCGAAGTCGAGCAGGCCGCTGAGTTGGCCTTCGCTCCAGAGCAGGTTGTTGCGCTGGAAGTCCCCGTGGATGGGGCGGTCCGGTAAGTCGGGGTAGTGGAGGCGGGAGAGGTCGCGGAGGTTGCGGTAGCGCTGACGGCGGATGACCGAGGCCAGGTCGGGGTATTCGGCGCCAAAGAGGGTCAGCAGTTCGTTGAAGGTGCCGGCATTCGCGGGGGCGACCCAGGCGTCGAGTTCCCAGGCTTTCCCCGAATCGGGTCGCTGACCTTCGACTTCGAAGCTGGCGAGGTCGCGGTGGAGGCGTGCGAGGAGGCGGCCCATGATGTGGTAGCGGGCGACGCTGCCGTCGTTGGCCGGTTCCCCGGGGAGGAATGGCATGGCCGACCAGAGCCGTCCTTCGTGTTCGAACAGCGTGGCCCCGGTGGCGGCGTGAAGCGGCGTCGCGACCGGCCAGCCCCTGTTGGCGGAATGTTCGATGAGCGTCTGTTCCCAGGCGGCGGCCGCAGCGGTGCGGGCCACGTGGTAGCGGCGGACGACGGCCTGCCCTTCCCCGGGCGCGACGATCCAGTGGGCGTTCATGAGCCCAAGCGGGAGTTGCTCGGCTTCGGCCGGCCCGAATCCAAAGGCTTCGAGGACTTCGGCTGGCGGTTTGTCGGCGAGGTCGCGCGTCATGTGGCTTCGAGCTTCCTCCCGGATGGCGCAATGTGGAAGTTCGGGGGTGTGAAACGAAAAGAGAGGCGCCCGGGCGGGCGCCTCTCTCGTGTGTTGCTGGACCCGGTTGCTACTTCTGCAGGACGTTGAGGGTGCAGGCGGAGCAGAGACCGATGACGTGGGCCATGCCGATCTTCGAGCCTTCGACCTGGCGCTGACCGGCCTGGCCGCGGAGGTGGAAGACAATCTCGGCGATGTTGGCGACGCCGGTGGCGCCGAGCGGATGGCCCTTCGAAAGGAGGCCACCCGAGGCGTTCACGACTGCCTTCGTCTTCGGCTTGT
>CAYYDX010000034.1:0-30451 GCA_964470735.1 uncultured Anaerolineaceae bacterium | reverse complement strand
GTTGCCGACGTTCAGGTTCGAACCGTTGAACGTCTCCGTGCTCGTTGTGCTGCTCCGGGGCACGGCCGTATCCGGCGCGCCGAACTTGTCTTCGATGGCCGTCACTTTGTCGAAGTTCAGCGTCGCCCGGACGGTCACGGCGCTCCGTCCCTGCCCGACGATCTTCGCGAGCGTCGACTGCACGTCCTGCTGGAGCGAAGCCTCGTACTGCTGCTGCAACCCCATCTGCGAGGCCGTCCCGCCGGTCGAGAACGGGTTGTCGAAGGTCGCGCCATCGAAGAGGACATGACCAGTCTCGTCGATGATCGTCACGCCGCCCTGCTCGAGGCCCTCGACCGAGTTGGTGACGAGGTTCGTAATGCCGCGCACCTGGTCTTCGTTGAGGTGCGCTCCGGGCTTGAGTTGCAGGAGCACGCTGGCGGTCGCTTGCTTCTGGTCCTTCGTGAAAATCGCCTCTTCTGGGATGACAATGTGCACCCGGCTGGCCTTCACCCCGTTGAGCGTGTTGATCGACCGTGCGAGTTCGCCTTCGAGCCCGCGCCGGTAATTCACCTGCTGGACGAAATCGGTCGCCCCGAAGTTCGTCTTGTCGAAGATTTCGAGGCCGACGGACCCGCCCTTTGGCAGGCCGGCGGCAGCGAGTTTGATGCGCACTTCGGCAACCTGGTTCGCGGGCACCGAAACCGAAGAGCCACCGCCGCCAATCGCATAGGGCACACCGTCGCTTTCCAACTGGTCGGCAATGGCGGCGCTGTCCTCGGGCGCGAGCCCGCTGAATGCCACCACCATCGTGGGCGACTTCGAAGCCATGAAGATGAAGTAGAGCGCGACGAGCGTGGCCGCGACGATGCCCCCGAAGACCATCTGCCGCGAACGGGGCAACTGGTTCCAGCGTTCGAGATACGGAGCCAACGGCAAACCAGGACCCATGGACAACCCACCCCTGCGCGGTTCCGGCGCTCAGCCGGTTCCCCCGACTTTAGGGAGGCGTGGAGGGCCAGCGCATTGGGCGAACCCCTATCTCCCGGTGGAGCCTCCGGGTAGGCCCGGGGAAAACCCCTGATCTTTCCGCGAAGGTTCCGTCCCGGGCGAATCAGCGCCGCACCCTGTAACGCAGGTGCAGTACCCCGTCACCCTGGATCACCACGTCGGGGCCATCGAGCAAGTGCTGCGCGTCGACCGCCCCGAAGAAGCGCTTGCCAGACCCGAACACCACGGGCGCGACATCCATGCGCACTTCGTCCACCAGCCCAGCGGCCAGCGCCTGGCCCCCGACGTCACCAGCCGCGACCTCGACCATCCGGTCGCCAGCAAGCTCCTGGGCTCTCGCCACTGCCGCCGCGACACCCTCGACGAAGGAGAACGGCGCCGCCGGGTTCCAACCCTCGGGCGGCGGCCGGTGCGTCACAACAACAACGTGGGCGACACCGCTTGGTGGCACGCCATCCCAGCCATCCGTCATGTCGAAAACGTGGCGGCCGGCGATAGTCACGCCAACCGAATCCCAGTACGGGCGTATGTAGTCGTATGACACCCGGGAGACCTTCAGGACGCCGCTTTCGGCCAGGGGAACATCGCCGCCCAGCAACCAATCGAACAGCGGTCCTGGCTGGTCGTTCTCGTCCGCAATGAAGCCATCGACCGACACCGAGGCATACATGACAACTTTGCCCACGGCGGCGCCTCCTATCGAGGTGGTTCAGGCGACTCCGGCTTTCGCTGCGCGGGGTGATCCATGTCCGCCAGCAGCGCGGCCGTCGCGAAGGTCACCGCCTCCACCGCAGTCGCGAACGCTTGCTCATTCTTCTTCGCCGGGACACGGTACCCGCTCACTTTTCGGACGAACTGCAACGCAGCCGCCTGGATCTCCTCCGGGGTCGCCGGTGTTTCAGTGTTTCGAAGCTTCTTGATACTGCGGCACATGGCGGGATTGTCGGTGCGGCGGCCGCCGTTGTCGAACCGCCCGGGCGCCGCTCGCTCTGGTACACTCGCGCTCGCATTCGTCCCGTTTTCCGAATCGAGGGCTGCTATGTCGAACCTCCCCGTTACCGCCCGCCTCGCCGAGTTTTGCCGCTCCATCCGCTACGACGACCTCCCCGCCGACACAGTCGAGGTTGCGCGCCAATGCGTGCTCGACTGGCTCGGCGTGACCATCGCCGGGGCCAGCGAACCGCTCGCCCGCATGCTCCGCGAGGAAGCGCTGGTCGAAGGCGGGAACCCGCAGGCCACCCTCATCGGCCACGGCGACCGTGTCAGCGCGAAGCAAGCAGCACTTGTCAACGGTGGCGCATCTCACGCCCTCGATTACGACGACGTCCACCTCGCGATGAACGGCCACCCTTCGGTGCCGATTCTCCCTGCGCTGCTCGCCCTCGCCGAGTGGCGCGGCGCTACCGGCCGCGATGTCCTGGCCGCCTTCGTCGCCGGGTACGAGATGGAGTGCCGCATCGGCCACTACGTCATGCCGGGCCACTACAGCACCGGATTCCACGCCACCGGCACGCTTGGAACCTTCGGCGCCGCCGCCGCCTGCGCCCACCTGCTCGGCCTCGACGCGGAGCAGTGGGGCCGCGCGATGGGTATCGCTGGCGCACAGGCCGCGGGCCTGAAGTCGATGTTCGGGACGATGTGCAAGCCGCTCCACGCCGGCAAGGCAGCCGCCAACGGCCTGTTCGCCGCGCTCATGGCCGAGCGAGGTTTCACCAGCAACCCGGAAGTGCTCGAAACCGCCCAGGGGTTCGCCGCCACCCAGACCACCACGGTCGATGCTGAACGCGCGCTGAGCGGCCTCGGCGAGCGGTACGCCGTGCGCGACACGCTGTTCAAATACCACGCCGCCTGTTACGGCACCCACGAGACCATCGAGGGCGTCCTCCGTCTCAAGCAGGCGAACGGCATCGCCCCCGCGGACCTCGCAGGGATCGACCTTGTCGTGCCCCAGAGCCACCTCGCGATGTGCAACATCCCCGAACCGCGCACCGGCCTCGAAGGGAAGTTCAGCCTGCGCTTCACCGCGGCCCTCGCGTTCGTCGACGGGGAGACCGGCGACGCCGCCTTCACCGACGACCGCGTGAATGAGCCACGCCTCACCGCCGTTCGTGACCACGTTACGGTGACGCCGCAATCGGGCGCGTGGGAGCGCGGCACCGCCGTCACACTCCGCACCATTGATGGACGAAGCTTCAGCGAGCAGGTCAACCTCAACATCGCGGCGGCCGACGTTGCGCTCCAGCGCGAGCGGCTCGAAGCCAAGTTCCGCGGTCTTGCCACGCCGGTGGTCGGCGCGACTGCCACCGGGCGCCTCCTCGATGACCTTCGCACGTTCGAAACCCAGCCATCGGTCGCCGCCATCATGCGCGCGGCCTCGACTGTCCCGGCAGGCGTTGCATGAGCGACCCCGTGAAGTGGCGCAAAGGCAACCACTACGAGGCCTTCACGGTCGGCCAGGAATTCGTTCACCACTGGGGCCGCACCATCAACGAGGGCGACAACAGCCTCTTCTCGTCACTCACCCTCAGCTACAACCCGCATTACTTCAACGCCGAGTTCGCGAAGGCCCACGGCCACCCCGGTGTGCAGGTGAACCCGCTGCTCGTCTTCCTCACCGTCTTCGGGCTATCGGTCGAAGACTTGAGCGAAGCGGGCGGCCTCTTCCTCGGCGTCGAAGACCTGTCGTACGGACCGCCGGTCTACCCGGGCGACACGCTGACCGCGCGCAGCACCGTGACCGACATGCGCGAATCCGATAGCCGTCCCGAATCCGGCATCGTCACCTGGCACACGCGCGGCTACAACCAGCGCGGCGAACAGGTCATCGAGTTCCACCGCACCAACTTCGTCGCGAAAGAGAGGCCACGCAGATGAGCTACATGACTGAAGCGCGCAGGATGATCCAGGCGAGCGCCCGCGAGTTCGCGATGAAGGAAGTCCTGCCGGTCGCAAACCGTCTCGACCCGGTCAAGGGCGAGATCCCGATGGAACTGCGCGACCAGATGTCCGAACTCGGTTACTTCGGTATCCGCATCCCCGAGCAGTACGGCGGCCTCGGCCTGGGCGTCTTCGAATACGTCCTTGTAACCGAAGAACTGGCCCGGGCCTGGATGAGCGTTGCCAGTATCATCGCCCGTGGCAACGGCTTCTTCGGGACCGAGGCGTTCAGCGAAGAGCAGCGGAGAACCTTCCTCACGCGGATGGCGAAGGGCGAGTTCCTCGGCGCCGCCGCACTCTCCGAACCGGATGCCGGTTCGGACCTGCGCAGCATCTCCTGCAAGGCCGAACCCGACCCCGACGGCGGCCCGAACGACTACCTCCTCACCGGCACGAAGATGTGGTGCACCTTCGCCGACGGGTCCGACTACATCACAGTGCTCGCCCGCACCGAGCCCATCACCGACTTCAAGACGCGGCATCGCGGCACCGCGACGTTCTTCATCGAGAAGGAGCGCGGCACGCTCCCACCGGGTTGCACCGGCACTCCCGTGAACAAGATCGGCTACCACGGCTGGAAGACGTGGGAACTCCATTTCGACCGCTGTAAAGCGTTGAACCTGAGCGCGGGCGGCAACCGCAGCGGCTTCGAAGGCGCAGCTTCCGGCCTCGAAGCCGCCCGCGCGCACACCGCGGCGCGCGCGATCGGCCTCGCTCGCGGCGCCATGGAAGATTCCATCCAGTACGCGAAGAATCGCGTCCAGTTCGGCCATCCCATCGCCGACTTCCAGGCCATCCGCTTCAAGATCGCCACGATGGCCGCGGAAATCGAAGCAGCCCGCCAACTGATGTACTTCGTTTCCGAAGAGATCGATAGCCGCCGGCGCTGCGACAAGGAAGCAGGCATGGCGAAGTGGTTCGCCAGCGAAATGGCCGAGCGCGTCACCAGCGAAGCGCTCCAGATCCACGGTGGCTACGGCTACACCACCGACCTCCCCATCGAACGCTATTGGCGCGACGCCCGGCTCACGAAAATCTTCGAAGGCACCTCCGAAATCCAACTCCGCATCATCTCGGATCGCCTCCTGGAGGGTTGACCAATCTGGTCTGACCAGACCAGACTGGTCTCATGAAGACCGTCGGCGTCTATGAAGCGAAAACTCACCTCGCCCGCCTCCTCACCGAGGTCGAGAAAGGCGAGTGCATCACCATCACTCGCCACGGGAAGCCCATCGCCGTGCTGAAGGCGCCGGAAGAAGAGTTGGACGCCAGGGCAGAGCGATTGCGCGCCATCGAAGCCATTCGCGAGTTTGGGCGTCAGCACCGCGACGCGCTGAAGGGTCTGGACGTCAAGGAACTGATCAATGAGGGCCGGCGTTTCTAGATGCCCATCGTTGTCGATGCCTCGATCGCGCTGGCCTGGTGTTTTCCGGACGAGAGCAATCAGTACGCGGATGCTGTCCTCACGGCACTCGAGTCAGACGTTGCCTTGGTGCCCGCGATCTGGCCACTCGAAGTCGCGAATGGACTGCTGACGGGGATCCGGCGGGGCCGTATCGGTTCAGCCGACGTTGCTGGGGCGGAGCAAGTCCTGGGCGGCTTCGACTCCGTCTCCGTCACAATGGCGGAGGCCCTCGGGTCCATCCTGCCGCTTGCGTCGAGCCTCGCTCTGACCGTCTACGACGCCTCTTACCTTCACCTCGCTCTGCGCGAAGGCGCCTCCTTGGCGACGCTCGATGACCGCCTCCGCGCAGCCGCGCGCACTGCTGGCTGCCGCGTCTTCGAACCGGCCTGATTTACCCGCCGACGCCTGCCAGCTTCTTCCGCTTCTGGGCCACGTAGTCGACGAGGATGTACTCACCGAGCTTGTCCGGCGTGGTGTAGAACACCCGGCCCTTGTTGATCCGCGCCACCTGGTTCACGAACTCTTTCAGGTAGTAGTTCCGGTCCAGCATGAACGTGTTGATCGTGATGTTCTTCTGGGTGCAGCGCTTCACTTCCTTGAGCGTCTCGCGGATGGTGACGGGGCTCGGCGGGTAGGCGAAGTAGCTGCGGCCCTTCTCGAGGTGCGCTGTCGGTTCTCCGTCCGAAATCATGATGATCTGGCGCGTGCCCGGGGTGTGCTTCGCCAGCAGTTTCTGGGCGATCATGAGCGCGTGATGCATGTTCGTGCCGAGCACCGATGCGTCCCAGCGGACGTAGGGCAACTGGTCCGCCTGCAACTCTCGCGCGTAGGCGCTGAACCCGATGATGTAGAGGCTGTCGCGCTGGTACTGCGATGAAATGAGGTTGTTCAGCGCCATCGCGACCTTCTTGGCGGCCTGGAAACTCCCGCGAAGCGCCATCGACCAGCTCAGGTCGAGCATGATCACCGTCGCCGTCTGGGTCAGCAGTTCCGTGCGCTCGACCTCGAAGTCGTCGGGCTTCAGCCGGATGGGCGTGCCGGGCCCCTCACGCAGCATCGAGTTGAACATCGTCTTCTGGATGTCGAGGAAGAACGGGTCGCCGAACTCGTACTTCTTTGTCGAATCGGTCCGTTCGCCGCCAGTGCCCGACTCCCGGATTTCATGCTTGCCGAACGAGTCGCTCTTGAGCTGCTGGTAGATTTCGACGAGCGCGCGCTGGCCGATTTTGCGGGTGCCGCGCGGTGTCAGTTCGTACTGGTTCCCCTTCTTCCGGATGTAGCCTGCCTCCTCGAGGATCTCGAGGAACTGCTTGAGTTGGTCAAGCGTCTCCCGCGCCTCCTGGCCGAGCAACTCCTCCAGCTTGTCCGCGTCGACATCGTCGATCTCACCGCCGTATTGCGTTCGCTCGAGCTGGCGTTCGAGTTCGTCGATCGACTGCATCTGGTCCATCAGCTGCATCGCCGACTGGAGGTCGATCTCCTCCTCGCCGCGGAACGGGTACTGGTTGCGCAGGTCGCGCATCGGGTAGAGGTACTCGAGACTCTGGCCAAGTTCGTTGAGCGCCTGCTGGAGGTCGGGGTCGCCGATCTTGTCGCCGAGGAGATCCTGCAGTTGCTGGCGCATGTCACCCGGCAACGAATCGAGCAGTGACTGCATCTGCCCCATCTGGTGCTGCATCTGGGCGATGAGTTCGTCGAGTGACTGCGGTGGATTGTCGCCGAACAGGTCGCCGTACTGCTGCATGAACTGGTCGAAGTCCGGCTCCTTGCCGGCCATCTTATCCTGCAGCATCTTGTTCAGGTCACGAACCATCTCCTTCATGCGCTGGAGGTCTTCCGGCGACATGTTGGCAATCTGGTTGTACATGTCCTTGAAGAAGGTATCCATCATCGCCTTCTTCAGTGACTCGAGGAGTTCGTTAAACCGCGCCTGGGCCTCCGGGTCCATGAACTCGTAGTTCTGGAGTTCCTTCACCTGGCCGGCGACATCTTCTGGCAACTGCTCGAGGAACTGCTTCTTGCGGTTCGCGATGTTCCGCAGCATCTCGGCGAACTCCGACGGCGTCTCGTTGCCGCCGGACTGCTGGCCGCCCTCTTGCCCACCGTCCTCGCCGCCCTGCTGTTGCCCCGAAGGCTGCTGCCCACCCTGTTGCGCCAACGGCTGTTGCTGCCCACTTTGCTGTTGCTGACCTTGCTGCCCCTGCGGCGACTGCTGGCCTTGCGGCGATTGCTGCCCCTGCGGCGACTGCTGCCCTTGCGGCGCTTGCTGACCGTTCGCCTCGTCGAGCCGCCGGTCGAGCGTGCCCTGCTCCATCTGCACAATCTCGTCGAGCTGCCGCTTCAGGTCATCGAAGATCGACGACAGGTCGAAGCGGTCGAGTTGCTGGCGGCGTTGCTGGCGAAGCTGCTGGAGCAGGTCGCGAAGGCCCTGCATCCGGTCGCCCTGGGGGTTTCGCATCCCCCGCTGGAGCAGGTTGCGCAGCGCATGCTGGAGGTCACCGAAGTTCATCAGGTCGTCGGTGAGGTTATCGAGAATGTCATCCGCCCCCATCTCGGGGACGTCCTGCGTCCCATCCCACATCGAGTAGCGGTATCGCGATGTCATGCGGCCTCCGTGCGCCGCGCTTGGCGCTCTCGGCGTGAGCGTAGCTGAATTGCCCCCGCTTGTCAGTCGAACCCCCGCGCCGTGCCACTACCCCTTCGGGCAGGCCTGCCTGGCCGTTTGCCATTCGCCGTTACCAAACGGAACCAAACACCACTGCTGCGGAGCACACGAAGACCACAGCGCCGTGAGGGCTTTCGAAGGCCGATCGCCCCGGCGTGCCGGTGCACTGCCTCAATTCCCCGGGGCCTCTTGTTTCTCCCTCCGATAAGAAGACCTTCGTGTTCTCCGTGTCCTTGGTGTCCTCTGTGTTCCCCCTCCTTCGCCAACGGCTAAATGCCAACGGCCCACACCCCGCCAGTTCGTCCCTCGCCCGCCGCCCTGCTACATTCCTCCAACTCCTTCCCACACGAGGCACTCCATGCGCGCAATGGTCCTGCGGGGCAAGACCCTCCAGGTTGAAGATGTCGATATCCCGAAGCCGGGACCACTGCAGGTCCTCGCGAAGGTCCTCGCCTGCGGCGTCTGCGGCAGCGACCTCCACGCCGCGAAGTTCATGGACGACATGATCGCCGCCTCCAGGATGAGCGGCGCCGTCTCGTGGGATAACGCCGACGAGAACGCCGGAATCGTGATGGGCCACGAGTTCATCGCCGAAGTCGTTGAAGCCGGGCCTGGCGCCGAAATGTGGGCGAAGGGCGCGCGTGTCACGTCGATGCCCGTGCTCATCGAGCCCTCCTCGCCGTCGGGATTCGTGGCCATCGGCTACAGCAGCCGCTTCCCCGGCGCCTACGGTGAGTACGTCCTCCTCAGCGCGCCCATGCTCCTGGCCGTCCCCGACGGACTCACCGACGTCGCGGCGGCAACCACCGAACCGTGCGCCGTCGGCCTCCACGCCGTCCGCGAAGCGAAGATGCAGGCGGGCGAGCGCGCGGTTGTGATGGGTGCAGGGCCGATCGGGTTGATGACCCTCCTCTGGCTGAAGAAGGAAGGCGTGCCGCACGTGACGGTCAGTGACTATGCGCCATCGCGACGCGCACTGGCGGCCCGTCTCGGCGCAGACCTCGTGGTCGACCCCGCAACCCAGAACCTCGCCGAAGCGGTTGTCGCCGCGAACGGGGCGGCCGCGCCGGTCGTCTTCGAATGTGTCGGCGTCGAAGGCACACTGCGACAGGCGATGGAACTGGTGGACCGCGGTGGCCGCGTGGTCGTGGTTGGCGTCTGCATGAAAGAGGACCGCATCTACCCGATGGTAGGCATCAACAAGCAACTCACGCTCAAGTTCGTGCTCGGCTACAGCCCGGCCGAGTACGCCGAAGCCCTCGCCGCACTCGCCGACGGCAGCGTCGATACCTCGCCGATGGTGACGCGCACGGTCACGCTGGACGAGTTGCCGGCCGCGTTCGAAGCCCTCGCCGACCCCAACGACTGCAAGGTTGTTGTCCTCCCGGGCTAGCCCGGAACCGCCGCCGCGGATGCCATACTGCGCGCACAACTGATCTGGAGGGATTGAGGATGGCGGACAGGTTCGATTTGAGCGGCAAGGTCGCGCTCGTAACCGGGGGCAGCCGCGGACTCGGCCGCGAAATGGTGCTCGCCTTCGCCGAAGCCGGCGCCGACGTGATCATCGCCAGCCGCAAGCTCGATTCCTGCGAAGCGACCGCGAACGAAGTGCGTGAGCGAACCGGCCGGCGCGCGCTCCCCGTCGCCTGCCACGTCGGGGAGTGGAACCAGGTCGAGCAACTTGCCGAAACCGCCTACCGCGAATTCGGCAAGGTCGACATCCTCGTGAACAACGCCGGCATGTCACCCATCTACGACCACGTGAAGAACGTGACCGAAGCGCTCTACGACAAAGTGCTCGACGTGAACCTGAAAGGCCCCTTCCGGCTGACCGCGCTCGTTGGCACGCGCATGGCCGAAGGCGGTGGCGGCTCCATCATCATGGTTTCGAGCACCGCCTCGCTCCACCCCGGCGCGAACGTCATCTCCTACGCGGCCGCGAAGGCGGGCCTCAACGCGATGACCATCGGCTTCGCAAAGCACTTCGCGCCTACGGTCCGCGTGAACTGCATCATCCCCGGGCCGTTCCTCACCGATATTTCGAAAGCGTGGGACCTGGAGGCGTTCAACAAGAACGCCAGGACCACCATCCCCCTCCAGCGCGGCGGTGAACCCGGGGAGATTGTCGGCGCGGCGCTCTACTTCGCTTCGGCAGCATCGAGCTACACCACCGGGGCACTGCTGCCCGTCGCCGGCGGCAGCGGCATCTAACACCGCTCCTCTCCGGAAACGAAGAAGGGCTCCCTCGGTTTGACCGAGGGAGCCCTTCTGTGTTGACCCAGCCGGAACTCAGGCCTCGGCCGGCTTCGGGTTGTGGACGCCTGCTCCGAGCGTGCTCTGGAACACGCGCTCCAGCGTCTCGACGTCGAATCCGCCTTCGCGGTAGATGGTCCGCTCGCGCGTCGGCAGGCTCATGATGCTGATTTCGTTGCCACCGATGAGGAAGTCGCGGCCGTTGATATTCGCGGCCGCGTCGGTGCAGAGGTACACCACGAGCGGGGCGATGAGTTCGGGCGCCAGCGAAGCGATCCCCGCGGCCGCCTGCTCGGTCGAACTCTCTTCGGCCGGAGCCTTGCCCGCGGCCCGCATCTGCTCGCGCCGGATCCGCGCCGCTTCCATCTCGGGGCTCAGCGTGAGCCGTGTCGCCGCGCGCGGGCGCAGGGCGTTCGCGGTCACACCGTACTTGCCCAGGTCGAGCGCGAGAGTGCGCGTCAGGCCGGTGATACCTTCCTTCGCCGCCGAGTAGTTCGCCTGGCCAAGGTTGCCGAGGCCCGACTCCGACGACGTGTTGATGATGCGGCCGCTGCGCTGCTGCCGCATGACCATCGAGGCAAACCGCGTGATCGTGAAATGCCCCTTGAGGTGCACAGCAATCACCGCGTCCCACTCGGCCTCGGTCATGTTGAAGATGATCCGGTCGCGCAAGATACCGGCATTGTTCACGAGGATGTCGAGCCGGCCCCAGGTGTCCATCGCCTGCTTGACGATTGCTTCGCCATCAGCCATCGAGGCGACGTTGCCGAAGTTCGGCAGTGCGTCACCGCCCATCTTCTTGATTTCGGCGACCACTTCCTCGGCCGGCGTGGCTTCGCCGCCCTCGCCGGTGGTGCTTCCCCCAAGGTCGTTGACGATGACCCGCGCGCCTTCCGCGGCCAGCGCGAGCGCTTCGCCACGGCCGATGCCGCGGCCCGCCCCGGTAACAATGGCGACTTTCCCTTCGAGCCTTCCGGCCATCCAGACATACTCCTGTTGCGATGTGGCTCCCTCGCGGGAAGGCGAGGGCAAACGTGGGCAATCTACCATCGCCGCCGCCGCTTGTCTCACGCTCAGGCCATCGTGGCCTACGATGTGCGCGTGCCCCGGCTGCTCGCCTTCATTCCCCACCCCGACGACGAGTCGTACAGCTTCGGCGGCACGCTCGCGCTGGCCGCCCGGGCCGGCTGGGAGTGCCTCGTCTACTGCACTTCAAGCGGCGAAAAAGGTAAGCGCCACGATGGCGGCGAGACCACGCCCGCGGCTACCGGCGCGCTCCGCGAGCGCGAACTGGAGGCTTCCTGCGCGGTCCTTGGCTGCCGCCCACCGGTCTTTCTCCGCCTGCGCGACGGCGGCCTTCGCACGACCCCCGGCGCAACTGAACGCATCGGCGCGGCGATCGAACTCCTCCGCCCCGGCCTGATCATCACTCTCGGGCCCGACGGCGCGTACGGCCACCCGGACCACATCGCGCTCCATCGCTGGGTGTTCGAAGGCTGGCAGCGCGCCGGGCGAACCTGTCCGCTCCTCTTCCCGGTCTTTCCCACTGGCCTCTTCGTACCGCAGTGGGAGAAGTGCCGCGGCATGATGGGCGAACCGCCGGATCCCCCGGCTTCCGCCATCGGCGCTGATACGTGGGACTATTCCGTGGGCATCGGTCGCGTCCGCGAAACGAAGCTCGCGGCCATCGCGGCGCACCGCTCGCAACTTCCCGGGGGCAATCCGGATGCCATCTTCCCGGCTGGCATCGTTCGCGCGCTCCTCGAAACCGAACGGTTCGCCGACGCCACGGGGTCGCCCGTGGCCGAAACAGCCGCCCTGCTCAGCTTCGGCTAACGCCTCGTCGCATCAGCCTGGAGCGGGTTCGAAACGCCGCCCGGTGGTTCAGGCCGCGCGGTGAGCGTCGAGCGCGGCAATCTGCTCGCGCAGGCGGCGGATGCGCCGCAGCCGGTAGCTCGAAACCACCAGGCTCGCATCGTCGAGGAACACCGGGCCGTCGCAGCGCCCGCAGCGAACCAGTTCGTCCGGCTCCAGGCCCGCTGCTGATTCATGATCTCGCAGGCCAGAGACAACCAGCGGCGCACCCTTTGGGCCGACCCACCGCCCCGTGATATGCGCGCAATGCAGGCACTTGATGTCGCCGATGACCAACATGACCGTCCTCCTGACGGACAGGAGTATCGCGGCCGTTCTCTGGCGCCGGGATTGGGGATTACCCGCGGCGGCTCTCCAGCCTACCCGCGATCCGCCACCCGGGATCCCACAACGTCGCGAGACCCTGTTACATCCAAGTACGGCAGGATGCCACGAACAGTGCAGCAGATTCGGGAAAGATGGCCCGCCTGGACCGAAAATCCGGCGCTACTGGGACACGCTATCGACGCGGAAGCGCATCACGCCCTGCGGCGCCTCGACTTCGACCTCTTCGCCAACGCGGCTGCCGAGCAATTTCTGGCCAACGGGCGACTCGACGGAGATGCGCCGTTCGCGCGCGTTCGCCTCACGCGAACTCACGAGCTGGTACGTCTCCTGCCGGTTCCGCTCCACGTAGGTCACCGTGACCATCGAGCCGACCACCGCCAGGCCGTCGTCGATTCCCGAGCGCTCAACCACTACGGCCCGCTTCAGCGACGCCTCAATGCGCGCCTTGCGGTCGTTGGTGAACGCGAGAGCTTCGCGCGCGGCGTGATACGGCGCGTTCTCGCGCAGGTCGCCATCGGCGCGCGCGTGCTCGATCGCCTTCACCAGGTCCGGCACTTTGCTCTCGAGTTCGCTCAGTTCCTTCTTCAGGGCTTCGAGCCCGTCGGCGGTCATCTCCACCGCTGCCTCTTCGATGCGCACAGCCGCCGCCCCGGTCCGCCCGCCTGTGCGGCGCACGCGCACGTTGATGCCGAAGTTCGCCGTCGTGTAGCTCTTCTTCTTCATGAACTGGAAGAAGCTCTTGAGCGCCTCGACCCGCTTCTGTGCGTTCGGGTCGGTCATCCGGATTTCACTTTCCGCGTAGCTCTCCACGCGGCTACCCGTCAATGTGAGAGTCTCGGTGCCCGGGTCGGCGTGGCTCACGTACTTGCGAACGTACCCTTCGTATTCGTGGTACTGGTCGGTCTTGAGAGAGGAGAGGTATTCCTGGAGAGCTTCTCCGAGGGTTTTCTGCACGCCGGGTGCTCCCTGGGAATCGTTGGTCATGCTCCAAATGTATCATCGATTCGATGATCGTGCCGACGGCCTTTTCGCATGAACTGGGCTAAGCTTCCCGCCCTCTTCCCCTGCTTCGAACAGCCCGGGCGCTGGCTCCCGCTGCTCGAACGCCACCACACGCTCCTCGAAGGCGCCGCCACCCACACGCGGGTCACCTCGGTGCCCGCTGCCGAGGCAGTCCAGCGCCACTACGCCGAATCGCTCGAAATCTGGCGCCTCCTCCTCGCCGCATCGCCCACCGGCGCCGAACTCGTGGTCGATGTCGGCAGTGGCGGTGGCTTTCCCGGCATGGTCGCCGCCTGCGTCTCGCCCGGCATCCGCTTCGCGCTCGTCGAACCGCTGAAGAAGCGCGCACGTCTGCTCGAACAACTCGCAGCCGAACTCGAACTCGCGAACGTCGATGTGCACCCCCTGCGCGCCGAAGAGGCAGGCCGTGGCCCCCTGCGCGACCGTGCCGCCATCGTCACTGCGCGTGCCGTGGCCGAACTCTCCGAACTCCTGGAGTACACCGCACCGTTCGCCGCCGATGGCGCCGTCATCGGGTTGCCGAAAGGCAGCGCGCTGCAGGCCGAGCTGGCCACCGTCCGCAAGGCCTGCCACGTCCTCGGCTGCCAGTTCCTCGACGCTGTCCCGATGCGGCCGGAGATCAGCGAAACCCTCACCATGGCGCTCTTCCGGAAGTCGGGCGTTACCCACAGGACATATCCGCGCCGCCCCGGGATGCCGCACCAGCAACCCCTCCGGTGAGAAACTGATCACGTTTCCTCGCCAATTGCCCCGGATCGACCCGCATCGTGCTATAGTTCGCCCACCGGGCTCGGGACAGCCGGACTGGTGAGCGCGCTCACCAGCCGGACGGCCGGAAACTCAGGAGGGCGCATGGACCCCAACCTCGTCATTAATCGCATTCTCCGCCTCGCGCGGCTGGATACGTCGGTCTTCGATGAAGTCCGCGACGACGCAAACGAACTCATCCCCGCGCTCATCGTCGCCGGGGTCAGCGCGCTGCTCGCCGGCCTCGGCGCAACGCTCTGGTTCGTCGTCCTCTTCGATAGCAACTACCACCCCGATGGCGTGTGGTTCAACACGTTCATCTTCGGCGGCGTCTTCCTCGCCGCCATGTACCTCGTCTGGGTGTTGATCGACTACGTCGTCCTCGTCCAGGTCTACAAAGCCTCCGCCGACCTTCAGTCGCTCCTCCGCACGATGGGCTACGGCGCTGCCCCGCTGGCCCTCTCGCTGCTGATGTTCATCCCGGTCCTCTGGCCAATCTTCGCCATCGTGCCGCTCGCGCTCCTCTTCGTGATGGCGATCTACGCAACCCAGGCAGTCACCAACGCCGACTCCACCCAGGTCGTGATGGCGAACCTCGCCGGATTCACCGTCATGGTCCTCGTCCTCACGATCGTGGCCTTCTCCAGCGACACCACCCGGATCGGCGCTGGTCTCTTCGCCACGCTCTTCAAGCCCATCAGCTAAGCGCCCTGTCTTCTCCGTCCGTTCCGAACGGCCAGCGGAGACGCTGGCCGTTTGTCATGCGCCCGGACTGGCCTGTGCGGCGCCCGCACGAGTTCATCCCGATGGCTGATTCCGTCTTCGCAGCTAACGCGTAGGCTTCCCCTCGATGCCACGCGACTATGCTGCGGCCGCACGCCGGAATGAGCGCCTCTACTACGCCTTCATCATCCTGATGGAGGTGGGGTTCTGGTTCGGCATCTGGATCAAGTACCTCACCGTCGGCCGTGGGCTCGAACTCCGCTACATCCTGCTCATGGACCTGCCGTTCTGGCTCATGGTCGCCGCGCTCGAAGCACCCTTCGGCGCACTCGCCGACCGCATCGGCCACAGCCGCGTGCTCGCGCTGGGCGCAGGTGTCTACGCGCTCACCATCGCCGGCTTCGGGTTCACCACCAACTACTGGATGCTCTTGGCCGACTACATGCTCTGGGCCGTCGCCCAGGCCTGCCGCAGCGGGGCCGACCAGGCGTTGCTCTTCGACTCCATGAAGCAAGCGGGCGTCGAAAGCCGCTTCTCGCGCGTCCTTGGCCGCGGCTTTGCGCTGCAGATCGGTTCCGCCACCTTCGGCGTCCTCGCGGGCGGTTTCATCGCCGCCGCGACGAGCCTCGCCTTCACCGTGCAGATCAGCTTCTTCGGCCCTTTGATCGCGGTCGCCATCGCCCTCTCCATGGTCGAACCCCATGTCGAACACGAACGCCCGCGCTACCTCGAAAACCTGCGCCGCGGGTTCTCATTTGCCTGGCACACGCCACAGGTGCGTTACACGGTCCTTTTCGGTTCCTCCGTGATGATGGCGGCGTTCGCCCCGGTCATCCTCGTCCAGCCGTTCCTCATCGAACACGACGTGGCGACAAGCATGTTCGGCGTCTACCAGGCGCCGCTGCGGCTGACCGCGGTTGTCGCCGCAATCCTCGCCCACCGCGCGGCCGCGAAGACTGGCGCGCCAACCATGTTCGCGCTCGCAGTCGTCGGCATGGTGTTCGCCTTCGCCGGGCTCGCGACCATGGACCGGCTGGCGGTCTTCGCGTTGTTCGCGATGCCGGCGCTCATCCAGGGCTTCATGCGCCCCACCATCGACACCTACATCAACGAGCACACGCCGAGTGAAACGCGCGCCACCGTGCTCAGCGTCTCGTCGCTCGTGCTCTCGGCGCAGATCGCCTTCTTCGAACCCGCCGTCGGCTTCATCACCGACGGCATCTCGATCCGGGCGGCGTTCGCCTTCGTCGCGATCTTCTTCCTCGTCCTGATGCCGCCGCTCTACCTGCTCTGGCGGCGAGCCTACGTCCCCACACCCGCGCCACTCGCGGCGACGACGGTCACCGCCGAAGCCGTGTAGGTCAGGCGAGTGCCGCCTTCAATGCGTCGATGCTCTCCGCCATCGCCTTCTTCGCCCCGTCGAGCATCGCTGTCAGTTGCAGGAAGACGTGCACCTGGTCCTCGTAGACGCTGAGCTTCACCGGCACACCGGCGTCTTCCAGCGCCTTCGCGAACAGCTTCGAATCATCGAGCAGCGGGTCCTGCGTGCCCACGATCAGGCGCGCCGGCGGGAGTCCTTTAAGGTCGCCCTTGATCGGTGCGATGTACGGGTCGTCGGGGCTGGCCCCGCCGCTCAGGTAGTGGTTGTAGAACCACTCCATGGCCTGCCGGGTGAGGATCTTGCCTTCGCCGTTGGCAATCACCGAGGGAAGGTTCAGGTCGGCCGTGTAGGCGCCGTAGAACAGGAGCAGCAGCTTCGCTTTCGGGCCGCCCTCGTCGCGCAGCCGAAGTGCCGCGGCTGCCGTCAGGTTGCCACCGGCCGAGTCTCCGCCGATCGCGAAGCGCGTCCCATCGGCGCCGAATTCATTGGCGTTCGCGACCGCGTAGTTGATGGCAGCCATGCAGTCGTCGAGCGACGCCGGCGCCGGGTTCTCCGGGGCCATCCGGTAGTCCACGCTGACCACCACGCATCCAGCGCCCGCCGCCAGTTCGGCGCAGAGACGGGCGTGTGTCGCGGGCGAACCGATGACCCACCCACCACCGTGGATGTAGATGAGCAATGGGAACGGCCGCTTCCCCTCCTGCGGTGTGAACACCTTCACCGGTATTGCCCCGGCGGGGCCGGGCACAGCGCGGTCGGCAATCCGGACGCCCTCGGGCATGGGCACGTTGAACGCCGCGAAGCCGACTTCGGCGCCCGCGCGGGCCACCGCCGCTTCCTGCTCCCACATCGGCGGGATGTTCGCGGCCGCTGCCTGCGCGGCCATCATCTGGAGGAGACCTTCGACCTGTGGGTCCATCGTGCTCGAAACCTCGACTCGGGTGGTTACCGGCGGACTATACCGGTTGGAAGCGCCGCCAGCCCCCCGGCTAACGATAGGCATCCCGGCGGTTCGCCACGGCCCGTACGAACACTCGCTGTCCATTCGTCTCGAACTCGATCCGCCAGTCGCCGGAGCGCAGCCTCCAGGCGTCCCGCGAGCCTTCCAGCTTCTTCACATCTCCCCGGCGCTCTCGGCCGAAGGTACGAATCGCGATGCTAACTCGCGTTGCGGCTCTCTTATCCGCCAAAGCCAGCGCAAGGGGTTGGTCGAGGGCTACCTGGAGCCAATAGACTTCGTAGCTCAACCAGCCCGAAGCTCCCGTTTCTCTCCAAATGAACGAGCCATCGCTTCATCCGCCCGTGCCATCGCTGCCCGTTGGGTCGCGGACACTGGCTCATCGTCCAGCGGAGCGTCGCGCAAGATTGCCTCAATCTCCTCCCACGGAGTGGGCCGAAGCTCGTCAGCCAACATGTTCGCTTCGTCGAACCGGTCGGCCTCTATCAGGCGCTCGATTTCCGCAAGGATCTCATCATTCGTCACGGCGCGATGCTACCACATCGCCCGAGAGCGGCGACGATCCCCACCGCCCGCCGCTGCCCCGCTCCGCCTACGCCCCCACCGGCAGCGCCGACTCCGCCCGCGCGGCCTCCACCTCCGCCGGCAGCACCTCCAGCACGGCCACGATGTCCCCCGCCGTGGTCTCTTCCCCGAGCGAGAAACGGATGCTGCCGACTGCCCGCCGGATCGGGACGCCCATCGCCATTAGCACGTGCGAGGGCTCCCACGTCGAGTTCGAACACGCGCTGCCCGAACTCACCGCGATCGCACGCTCATCGAGTTTGCGGACGAGCACGTCGCTCTCGACGCCGTCGAACGAGATGTTGAGGTTGTTCGGCACACAGTTGCTCTGACAACCGTTCACCTGTGTTCCCGGGACCGCCGCCAGGATCCTGTCGCGCAGTTCGTTGCGCAGCGCCAGCACCCTGCGTGCGCGCTCTTCGATGCCCCGGACCGAGGTCGCGAACGCCGCGGCCGTCCCCGCAATACCGGCGACGTTCTCCGTCCCGGCGCGCTTCTGCATCTCCTGGCCGCCACCGTGCAGAAGCGGCATGAACGGCGTCGCCCTCCGGAGGTAGAGCACCCCGCTCCCCTTCGGCCCGCCGAACTTGTGCGACGACAGGCTCAGGGCATCGACCCCGAGCGCGTCGACGTTGATCGGCAGCCAGGCCGGCGCCTGCACCGCGTCGGTGTGGAGCAGCACACGGTGCGAGGCCTGCCCCGCGAACTCACGCAGAACCTCCGCGACGGCCGCGATCGGCTGAACCGTGCCGACCTCGTTGTTCGCCAGCATCACGCTCGCCACGACCGTGCCCGGTCGCAGCGCACGCCGGAACTCGTCGACGCTGATCCGCCCGCTCGCGTCGCAGCCAATGGTCGTCACCTCGAAGCCAAGTTCTTCGAGATGCTGCGCCACGTGCACGCCCGCGTGGTGTTCGATAGCGGTCGTGATGATGTGGTTTCCCGCGCCTGCCCGGCGCATGGCGTAGGCCATCCCGAGCATCGCCGCGTTGATGCTCTCGGTGCCACCGCTGGTGAACAGCACCTCCGTGGTTCGTGCGCCGAGGCCGCTCGCCACCGTCTCGCGCGCGGCATCGACCGCCGCCTGCGCATCCCGTCCGATGGCGTACAGCCCGCTCGGGTTGCCGAACCGCCCATCGAGGAACGGCAGCATGGCGGCGCGCGCCTCCGGCCGCATCGGCGAGGTCGCCGCATGGTCGAGGTAAATCACGCCATCGATTGTGTCGCCCCCACGGTGAGGTGTCGATGCCGCCATGCGCGTTTGTCCCCGGCCGTCTCCACCGGCTACGCTTCGCCTCGTGCCAGACGAATCCCTCCTGACCGACGAAATACGCGCCCTGGTCGGCCGCGAAACCGACCTTGGGACGGTCGACGTGACTCCCAAGTCGTGGCGTCATGCCGTCGAGGTCTATACCGGGCGCGTGCCCCAGGTGACGCCGGCGCCAGGCCAACCCATCTCCGGGTACGCCATCGCCGCCCTCGAAACCGACTACGAAGTCGTCGACATGCCGATGCTCATGCCGAACTCCATCCTCATCGCCAACCAGTGGGAGTTCGAACGCCCCCTGCGCATGGGCGAAACCCTCCACGCCGCCCACCGCCTCGTCGACATCACCGAGCGGTTTGGCGGGCGCTTCGGTTACAGCCTCGACTTCCGCGCCGAAGTCGTCTTCCGCGATACCTCCGGCGAAATCGTCGCCCGCAGCGGCCGCACCATGACCCAGTACTCCGCCAGCGAAGCGCGCGACCGGGACGGTGAGCAATGACCGTCGATACAGCCGCGCTCCGTGAAGGCGACGAACTGCCCGTCCTCCACCTCCAGCCGAACCTCGGCCAGGTCATCCGCTATTGCGCGCTCCAGTGGACGTTCCCCGCGTTCTTCTACGACCCGGAAGCCGCCGCCGCCGCGGGCATGCCTGGCACGCTCGTACCGGGGCCGCTGAAGGTCGGCCTGCTCTACCGCGCGGTCGACGAGTGGCTTGGTGACGCCGGCTGGATCCGCCAGGTGCGCGCCGCCCATCGCCGCCCCGACCGCACGAACCGCCCCATCGACATCGCCGGCCGCATCGCCCGCGTCTACGACGAGGATGGCGCGCGCCGCGCCGACCTCGAACTCGCGATCATCAACGAGCAGGGCGAACCGAGCGTGCGCGGCTTCGCCGTCGTCGAGTTCTACCCCTCCTGAGCCACCGCCGCGGCCGGGTCGACAGACAATTTCGCTTCAGCCGATAATCCCCGGGCCACTCCAAGCGAGGTTCGCCCAATGCTGCTGCACGATGTCCTGAGTCATTCGACCAAGCTGTACCCGAACAAGGTCGCCACGATCGACGGTGACACCCAGTACACCTATGCCCAGACCGGCGACCGCATCTACCGGCTCGCGGCGGGCCTCCTTGGCCTCGGTCTCAAGCCCGGCGACAACATCGCCATCCTCGCGAACAACTCTCATCGCTACTTCGAAACCTATTTCGTCTGCAGCGTCGCCGGCATGCCGCTCGCGCCGCTCAACATCCGCCTCGCGGCGGGCGAACTCGAGTTCATCCTCAACGATGGCGAGATCAAGGCGCTGTTCCTCGGGCCGGAATTCGCCGAGATCTATGCGCAGTTCAAGGACAAGACGCCCGGCCTCAAGCACGTCATCGCCCTCAACGCCGAAATCCCCGGCGCCGTCCAGTACGAGGACCTCATCGCCAACAACGCCCCGCTCGAGGCGCCCGCCCGTGAGTGGCTCGAAACCGACATGCTGAACCTCTGCTACACCGGCGGCACCACCGGCCTGCCGAAGGGCGTCATGCTCAGCCAGCGCGCCGTGGTTTCGAACGCCCAGCACGCGGTGATGACCTGCGGCTTCCAGGAGCGCGACATCTGGCTGCACGTCGCCCCGATGTTCCACCTCGCCGACGCCTGGGCCGTCTACTCCTTCTGTATGGTCGGCGGCACCCACGTCTTCAACGCCTCGTTCAACCCCCAGCTCTGCCTCGAAACCATCGAAAAGTACAGGGTCACCAAGACGATCCTCGTGCCCACGATGATCAACTTCCTCGTGAACTTCCCCGGCCTCGCCAACTACGACACGAGCAGCCTCGACCTCGTCCTCTATGGCGCGTCGCCGATGCCGGTCGACCGCCTGATCGCCGCCAAGAATGCTCTCGGCCCGAAGCTCGCCCAGGCCTACGGCATGACCGAAACCTCCCCGCTCCTCACCGCCATGCAGCTCTCCTGGACCTTCTACGAAGGTGACGACGCGAAGGTGCGCCGCCTCGCAAGCTGCGGCCGCCAGGTCTCCGGCGTCGATGTCCGCGTGGTCGACCAGACCACCGGCAAGGATGTGAAACCCGGCCAGGTCGGCGAGATCATCGCCGCCGGCCCGAACATCATGAACGGCTACTGGAAGCGCCCGAAGGAGACCGCCGAGGCCCTTCGCGGCGGCTACATGCACACCGGCGACCTCGCCACCGTCGACGAAGAGAACTTCATCTTCATCGTCGACCGCGCCAAGGACATGATCGTCTCCGGTGGAGAGAACGTGTACTGCGCCGAAGTCGAAAACGCGCTCTACGACCACCCCGAGGTTCTCGAAGCCGCCGTCATCGGCATCCCCGATGAGCGCTGGGGCGAAGCCGTCCTCGCCATCGTCGTCCCGAAGGAGGGCAAGTCGCCCAGCGAAGGCGAACTGATCGAACACTGCCGTGGCCTCATCGCCGGCTACAAGTGCCCGAAGCAGGTGGTCTTCCAGGCCCAACCCCTCCCGAAGTCCGGTCCCGGCAAGATCCTCAAGACCGAACTGCGCAAGCCCTACTGGGAAGGCAAAACCCGCAACGTGAACTGAGCCCACCCGGCCGGTTGGTATACTTGTGCCCATGACGACGACGCCCATGGAGCGAACAACGTGCCTCCCGCTGGAATCCGGAGACCGGTTGACGCGCGACGAGTTCGAGCGGCGCTACACCACGCGGCCAGACATCAAGAAGGCCGAACTCGTCGAAGGAGTGGCTTACGTGGCGTCACCAGTTCGCATTCCGGAACACGCCGAACCTCACGCCTGCACGGTGTTCTGGCTGGGTGCCTACGTCGCAAAGCACCCTGAATGCCGTTTTGCTGATAACGGCACGGTACGCCTCGACCCGGACAACGAGCTACAACCGGACGTGATGTTGTTCCGCAGGCAGGCAGCCGGTGGACAGTCAACTGTCGATGACGACGGCTACCTCCAGGGCGCGCCCGAACTGGTCGTCGAAATCGCCGCGAGTTCCGCGTCCTACGATCTCGGCCCCAAGAAAGAGGCCTACCGCCGCAATGGCGTCCGCGAATACGTCGTCTGGCAGATCCTCGAGGAGCGTATCGACTGGTTCCGCCTGGACGGAGGCGCCTACGCACCCATTCCTTCCACGAACGGGGTCATCGAGAGCCGCGAGTTCCCCGGCCTGCGCCTCAACGTGCCCGCCATGCTCGCGGGCGACCTCGCCGCCGTGCAGGCTGCGCTCGCCTGAACCCCGCTCCATCGACAAGCACCGCCGCCCATTCGACAATTGCCCTATGCCCATCTACGAATTCCGCTGCGCCGATTGCGGCAAAGTGACCAACTTCTTCACCCGAAAGATCAACACGGACGTTGTCGCACCGTGCGAGCACTGCGGTTCGGCCAAGACCAGTCGCATGATGTCCAAGTTCGGCCGCACCTACACCCGCGCCGACATCATCGAACGCTACGGCGACCCCTCCGACTCGAACAACCCCGACGCCTATCGCGACCCGCGCCAGATCGGCAGCTGGGTCGAAAAGCGCTTCGAGGAGTACGGCATGGACCTCCCCGACGGCGCCCGCGAAATGATCGACGCCGCCCGCGATGGCGAACTCCCGGATCCCGTGAAGGACCTCTAGCCACAAAGGAACGAAGGAACAGAGGTTTCAGCAGAACTCCCGCGCGGCGAACGACACACGAGTGCACAACCCCTCGATCCAGGACCGATCCTTCTCACGATCTTCATTCCTCTGTTCCTTCGTGGCCAAGCTACTTCGCCGGGTCCATCAGTTCCTTGAAGCCGTACTTCTCGTGCGGGCCCATCACGATGATTTCGAAGATGCCGATGCCCTTCTTGCGCCCGGCCGTCACCTGGCTGACCTGCTGAACGTGGAGGTTCGCCATCGGCGGCTCGAGCGAGAGGTCGTACATCCCGCCATCGACTTCGTTCGGCCCGACCCACATCCCGTGACCCCACTTCGGTTCGCCGTAGCCAACACCCTTCATCAGGAACGAATAGAGCGGCTTGAACTCCACGTCGAGTTGCTTGCCCTTCGCCGGCTGAAGGCGAATCGTTGCACTTTCCAGCCAGCGGGTTCCCTTCGCGAATCGCAGGTCGTGCTCAACACGCGCCTCCTCCTCACTGGCATCGGGGTACGGCTTGAGGATCACGCCCGACTCGTGCCAGCGCGTCCCGTCGGCCAGTTCGGAAACGGTGTAAAGCGTGCACAGGTCCTCGAAGTTCAGCGGCGCCCAGTTCCAGAAGAACTGCGGCATGCCCGAAGGCGGTGCGCCGCGTGGGTCTCGCCCGCCCACGTTGCGGATGCCCCACGAGTGGTCGCGGCTGCCCCACCAGGTGTCCTTCGAAAGGTCATAGGACACACCATTGCAGGCGAACTTCCCCGACCACGCGCCGTGCTGCGTCATCCGCGTGTAGTCCATCACCGGCACATTACCCGCCATCCGCAGGAAGTGCGGTTCCTCGTTCGGCAGCGAGCGCGCATCGAACAGCAGGTCGGCGGTGATATCCCACTGGTTCTTGAGCACCTTCAGCCGCACCCTCTTCAGCGGCTCAACGACCTGCACCGAAATCGGCCCGACGCGCGTGTCCATCCTGTCGTTGCCGAGCAGCCGCGAGGCCCGCACGAAGTACTGCTCGCGTCCCTTCTGCACCACCGAAAACGCCGCGTCCATGATGCCGAGGTTCGGGTACACGCCCATCGCCAGCGCGAAGTACACCTCGCCATCGCGGCGGTACCCGTTGAAGAAGTAGCGGTCGTAGAAGTTGCGGTCGCTCGTCGCAACCCGATCGAACGTATAGGGCGTCTGGTGGATGAGGTACTCATCGGCGGCGGTCAGTGCCATGGTCCGGCTCCTGCAGGGAATCTGTGCCGGGACTGTAGGCGACCCACCACCCAACAGCAACGCACCCCCTACCGCCCGGGCACAGCCAGCCCGAAGCGCCGCGCCCAAAACCTCCCCTCTCCCGCGAAGTCGGGAGAGGGGCCGGGGGTGAGGGCCCTACGCACACGCAGAACCATCCCGCTCCCATCTCCACCCCGCCAAAACCTCCCCTCTCCCGCGAAGTCGGGAGAGGGGCCGGGGGTGAGGGCCCGACGCACACGCGAAACCATCCCGCTCCCATCTCCACCCCGCCAAAACCTCCCCTCTCCCGCGAAGTCGGGAGAGGGGCCGGGGGTGAGGGCCTTTAGTTCGCCCCCACCGTGGTCCAGGTCACCGTGCCGGGATTCAGCAGCGCGACGAAGTACCCCACACCGTTCGTGAGCGTCGTGAAGTCGTTCGCACCCGGTACCCCGTCCGAACCGGGAAAGTACCCCTTGAACGTCTGCGTCGCCGCATCGAACCGCCAGATCGCACCGACCAGCGACGACACGTTGTTCGTCGCCGGGTTGTCCGGCGATTCCTGGCCCTTCAGCGCGGCGAGTGCGGAAGCGCCGTTCGGCCCGGTCCAGACGATGAGTGTGAACCGGAAGAAGAGCGTGTACGTCACCGTCGGCGAGGCCGAAGTGTTGTTGAAATTGTCCGCCGTCGTGTTCGGGCTGGTGCCGACGCCCGTCGTCACGCGCACATCCACCGTCCCGGCCGGCGTCCCCGCCGGGACCGAAGCAGTGATTTGCGCGTCGCTGTTCAGGGTGTAGCTCGCGGCCACGCCGCCGAAGGTCACGAGGCTCGCGCCCGTGAAACCTGAGCCGGCGATGATCACCGTCGTGCCGACCGGCCCACTCGCGGGCGAGAGCAGCGAAATCACTGGCCCCGCGCTGCCGGTGTAGATGTAATCGTCCGCCACCGTATTCGGGCTCGTGCCACCCGGCGTCGTCACCGAGACATCGACCGTCCCGCCGCTATGTGCCGGCGCAACCGCCACGATGGTTGTCGTATCGATGAACGTGAAGATCGCCGAGGTCGTGTCGAACTTCACCGTCATGCCGCTCGCGGTGAAGTTCGTCCCTGTAATCGTGATCACCGTGTTGCCCGAGGCCGGGCCGGTTGCCGGGTTGAGCGACGTGATCGTCGGGCCGCCGGTGTACACGTAGTCATTCGCGGTCGTGGTGGTGCTGTTTGAACCCGCCAGCGTGGTCACGATTACCTCGACCACACCAGCCGTGTGCGCCGGCGTGACGCACGTCAGCATCGTCGTCGAAACGACGTTGACCGAGCCACAGGCGAACCCTCCGAACGTCACCGACTGCACGCTGACGAAGTTCGTGCCGGAGATCGTCACCGCCGTGCCGCCGAGGATCGTCCCGGAAGACGGCGAAATGGAGGAGATCGTCGGGATCGGCGATTCGTTATCCGTGATCACGACGGCAGCCGTCGATGGCGTCCCAATCGTTGCCCCGCCGGTCGCATTGCTCAGGAAGACATTCACCGTCTCGGAGCCCTCGACAATGCTGTCATCGATCGGCGAGACCGTGAACGTTTTCACCGTCCCGTCGCCGTTGCCCCAGGTGAGCGTCGTGCTCATCGGCACGTAGTCGACATTGGCGATGGCCGTGCTCCCCGACGTCGTGGTGGCGACGTCGACCGAGACCAGCCCCGTGGCAGTCCCGGTACGCGTAACGGTGACCGTGATCGGCCCGCCGTTCTCCGCGCCGGTGTACGACGTTGCGCTGAACTGCAGCGTGCCGGTGCCGTCGTCATCGAGGATCGTCACCGTCGCCGTACTCGGCGAACCAAGTTGAGCGCTGCTCAGCGTCAGCCCGAACGTCTCCGGGCCTTCGATCGCGGCATCCGGCAGGATCGGCACGGCACAGGTCTTGTCGTTGGTATCGCCGCTACCCCACAGGAGCAGTTGGTTCGTCACCGCTGTGTAGTCAACATTGACTGTGGCCGAGCCGGCGGTCGTCGAGCACTGCGCCGAAATCGCGCCGTTGCTCCCGCCCGTGCGTGTGACCGTGAAGTAGGCGGTTCCGCCGCTCTCGTTTGCGGTGTAGGTCGTGCTGCCGAACTGCACCGTCCCCGCGCCGTCGTCATCGACGATGGTCAGCGTGTGCGTCGGGTTACTACCGACACCTCCGGGGAAGTTCGACGGACTCGCGAATCCGAGGACAACCGTCTGGTTCACCTCGAGGTCGTTGTCCCGAACCACCGTCACCTGGCAGTTCTTGGTCGTTTCACCCGTGTTGAAGGTCAGCGTTTGTGCATTGAGCGTGTAGTCGACCCCGCCGCCAGTCGCGCTGCCCGTGCCCGCGTCAACGCATTGAACCGTTGAAGTGCCGTTCGTAGCCCCGGACCGGGTCACGGAAACGTTCACCGTCTGGGTGCCGCCACCGCTGCCCTCGGTCACACTCGAACTGCCCAGCGTATAGCTGTAGGTCGAAGGGCCATCGTTGTCGTTGATCGTCAGCGTGTGCGAACTCTGGGCGCCGAGTGTGCCGCCGCCGGTCACGCCCGTCATCGCGAACGTAATGGTTCGAACGCCCTGGTTGCTGATGTCATCGTTCGTCGGCAGTCCCGACCCCGGCACCGACGCATCGATCGTCCGGCTCGACTCTCCGTTCCCGAACGTCACGGTCGTGAATCCGCTCCCGAAGCCATTGATGTCGGCATAGGTGGCGCTGCCGTTCGGAGTCACCGAGAGGGTGATCTGCTGGATCCCGTTGGTTCCGCCGGTGCGGTTGATCGTGATGTACGCCGTCTGGCCTTCGGTCACCGTCGTGCCCGTGGTGGCGAAGGCAAATACCCCCTCGCCGGCGGCACGCGCCTGGCGAACGCCCATCCCGGCGCCCAGCGCCGCGAGCAACGTGACGGCGAGCAGCGCCGCAATCCGGCCCATCCCGGGCTGATTCTCTGTCCTCATCCGCACGGTGAGACCTCCCCTTGGTACACCAAACGCCCGGCCGTGGCAGTTTGTTCCGCCAACCCCTTCTCCGGGCGCAAGCCGCACTCTAACCCGTTCGATTAACTTATGGCCAGTAACTTATGTCGGAATATCCCATTCCGGTCGGCGCCTGCACCCGTTTCGCGCGGCTACGGACGGAACCCGCGCGCCCGTTTCCCGAGCCTGTGCGCTTCGATCGCGTATGCCTGCGCCACCCATTCGCACAGGATCGGCCGCGTCTCGCGCGGGTCAATCATGTGCTCGATCCCGAAGGCGTGAGCGGTGCGCAACGGCGACCGCACCGCGCCCAGCTTCTCCAGTAACTCCGCCCGCAAAGCGTCCGGGTCGGGCGAATTCGCGAGGTCGCGCTTGTACGCCGCCTCGATGCCTCCTTCGAGCGGCAGGCTGCCCCAATCGGCGCTCGGCCAAGCATAGCGCAGGTTCAGCCGCGCGGTGTTCGCGTGAGCGGCGCCGGCCACGCCGTACGCCCGCCGGATGACAATGGTGACCCACGGGACACTCGCCTGGAACACCGCCGCCATTGCGCTGGCGCCCTTGCGAATCGTCGCCGCCTTCTCGCCCCACGTCCCGATCACGAATCCCGGCTGGTCGAGGAAGTTCACGCACGGCAGGTGGAACGTGTCGCAGAGGTCGATGAACCGCTCCATCTTCTCGCTGCCGTCCGCGCTCAGCCCGCCGCCATAGAAATACGGGTCGTTCGCCAGCACCCCAACCGGGTAGCCATCGAGCCGCGCGAACCCGGTGACCACCGACTGCCCCCAGCCCGCGCCGATTTCGAAGAACGACTCGCGATCGAGCACCGCGCCGAGGATTTCGCGCACTTTGTACGGGCGGCGGCGGTTCCGCGGGATCGCCGAGAGCAGCGATTCTTCCCGGCGCCCCGGGTCATCGGCCGTTTCCGAGCGCGCGGGCTGCTCCCACGCGTTCGAGGGCAGGTACGAAAGGAACTGCCGCACCTGCCGGAAGGCATCCTCCTCGCTCTCCGCGAGGTTGTCGACCACCCCGTTCCGGTAGTGGATCTCCCAGCCGCCAAGGTCCTCCTTGCGTACCTCCTCGCCCATCCCCGCAGCCACCACTGGCGGGCCCGCCACGAACACCTGGGCGCTATCCTTCACCATCACCGCCCAGTGCGAGGTCACGACCCGCGCCGCGCCCAGGCCGGCCACCGAACCCATCGCGCAGGCCACCACCGGCACCTCGCTGAGCATCTCCACCACGGTGTCCCAGCCCGGGTTGGCGGGGATGTAGGTGTGCCCCTGGTTGCCCTGCGTGCGAACCGAACCACCCCCACCCGTCCCGTCGACCAACCGCACGATCGGCATCCGGAGTTCGCGCGCCATCTTCTCGGCGTACACCTGCTTGCCCGCGATCGCCGCGTCGGCCGCGCCGCCACGCACCGTGAAGTCGTCACCGCCGATGACCACGCGGCGTCCATCGATACGAGCGAACCCGGCCACGAAGTTCGCCGGGAGAAAGTCCACGAGATTGCCCGCATCGTCATAGGTGGCCTTGCCGGCGAGCGCGCCCGTCTCGGCGAAACTCCCGGCGTCGGCAAGCAGCGCAATCCGCTCCCGGACGGTCAGCTTGCCGCCGTCGTGCTGCCGCTGGATGTTCGCTTCTCCGCCCATCTGCCGCGCCAGCGCTGCCCGGCGCTCGATCTCAAGGATTTCCGGTTCCCACGTCATAGCCGCGGATGATACGCCACCCCAACGTCGGCCCGCGCAGACGAGCATCCACCGAACCGCGACCCTTCGCGACCGGATCGTTGCGGAGCAGACTTCCCCACATCAGCCCGTCACATCACCCAACGTGGTTGGGGCAGCGAACCGCCTACAGGACCACTCCCGCCTCGCGCAACGCCGCGATCTTCGCCTCGTCCAGGCCCGCCTCACCGAGCACCACGTCCGTGTGCTCGCCCAGCATCGGGCTCGGAACCTCCGCCTTGAGCGGCGTCTCCGACATCTGGAATGGCGGCCCAACCATCTTCATCGTGCCGAGCAACGGGTGCTCCAATTCCACCTGGAGCCCGTTCGCCAGCGTCTGCGGATGGTCGAACAGTTCCTCGATGAAGTAGAGCGGCCCGGCGGGAACGCCGTGTTTTTCGAACAGCGTGCCCCACTCCCCGGTCGTCTTCGTGCGGAACAGCGCCTCGGCTTCCTTCACGAGCTCTGGCCCGCGAACCTCCCACCCTTCCGGCGCCACCACAAATGAGCCGTCCGGCTGGAAACGCGGGTCCTTCAGACCCGTCGCTGCGAGCACCTTGATCCGGAGCGCCATGCTCAGCGCGCCCATCGCGATGAAGCCATCGAGCGTCTGGTACACCCGGTAGTAGATATTCCCCGGCGCCGTCGGCCGGTACTTCTTCTGCACGGCCACCTGCTCGGTGAACGTCTTCATCTCCGAACGGGCCTGCTTCAGTTCGTCGATCATCGGCGGGATCACGTCGTTGTCGAACATCTCCAGCCACGTGAACTGGCTCGTCTGCATCGCGATCGCTGAACCCATCAGCGTGCAGTCGATGCGCTGGCCCTTGCCGTTCTTCTCGCGCGCGTACAGCGCCGCGCAGATCGCATTCGACATCTGGATGCCGGTCGCATAGTCGCCAATCGCGGGGTACACATAGGCGGGGACGTCGCCCTCGAGCTTGGCTTCCCCCGCCATCAGGCCAGTCAACGCCTGGACGACGATGTCGTAGCCGCCGCGCTTCGCCAGCGGGCCCTGCTTGCCGAACGCGGTGTTCTCGCAATAGATAAGGCGCGGGTTGAGTGCGCTCAGCGTCGGCCAGTCGATGCCCAGCGCCTCGGCCACGCCCGGCCGGTAGTTGATGAGCACAACATCGGCGTCCTTCACGAGCGAGTGGATGACCGCCTGCGCCTCGGGGCGGGCCATATCCATCGCCACACCGCGCTTGCCCCGGTTCAGGCTCGCGTAGGTGCGCGACTCCTTCGGCACGAGTTCGACGATCAGGCGCCACGGTTCGCCCGCGATGGGTTCGAACTTGGTCACCTCTGCCCCCATGTCGGCAAGATGCATGCCGCAAAAAGGACCAGCGATGATCTGGGAGAATTCGAGCACTTTGACGCCTGCGAGCGGACCTTCAGCCATGGACAACCCCTCCGGCCGGTTATTCTAACGTTCGCGTGAGGGTGCGCCACTCTGCACCTGTTTCGAACCCCGGCGGGAGAGCCAGCGCAACCGCGAACCTTCGTCTGGATGAACTACGGCGCGGGCGACGGCGTCCCCGAAGAGGCGGCCCCGAAGTAGCCCGGCTCCTGCGCAACCTTCGGGTCGATCCGGGCGATTTCCGCGGCGACCAGCGAGTACGCCTCGCCGAGCGCGGCGAATGTCGCCGGTCCATCACCCTGCAGGTACGAAGCGTCGAGCGCCTTCGCACACGCCTGCGACCACGGCGTCTCAGCGGGGCCCTGGCGCGCAACCACGCTCGTCGTGCAGAACACGCGAATCTCCGCCTGGCGGGCCTGCACCGCCGCCTGGCTTC
>CAYYDX010000033.1:0-32882 GCA_964470735.1 uncultured Anaerolineaceae bacterium | reverse complement strand
CGATGACGAGCACGGTGTTCCCGGCGTCCGCCAGCCGCTGCAGCACGTCGAGCAGGTGCGCGACATCCTGGAAACTGAGGCCGGTGGTAGGTTCGTCGAGGACGTACAGCGTACGCCCGGTCGACCGCCGCGAGAGTTCGCTTGCGAGTTTGATCCGCTGTGCTTCGCCGCCCGAGAGCGTGGTCGCCGGCTGGCCAATCTTGATGTAGCCCAGGCCGGTTGCTTCGAGGGTGTCGAGAATCCGCTTTGCCCGTGGGAACCGTTCGAAGAACTCCGCCGCTTCGGAAACGGTCATGTCGAGCACTTCCGCGATGTTCTTGCCGCGGAACAGGATCTCGAGTGCCTCCCGGTTGTACCGCTTGCCGTGACAGACCTCGCACGGCACGGTGACGTCCGGCAGGAACTGCATTTCCACGACCTTGTAGCCGTCGCCCGAGCACTCCTCGCAGCGCCCGCCCTTCACGTTGAAGCTGAAGCGCCCCGGACCGTAGCCGCGCGCCTTCGCTTCGGGCACCGAAGCGAACATGTCGCGGATGATGCCGAACGCTCCCGTGTACGTGGCCGGGTTCGAACGCGGCGTGCGCCCGATTGGCGATTGGTCGATATCCACGATCTTGTCGACGTGCTCGAGCCCTTCGACCGCATCGTGCGAGCCGGGCCGCTGGTGCGCGCCATGAAGCACGTTGAGCGCGCGCTTCACGAGGATCTCGTTGATGAGCGACGACTTGCCGGACCCCGACACGCCCGTGACCGCGACGAATTTGCCAAGAGGAATATCGACGGTCAGGTTGCGAAGGTTGTTCTCTTTCGCCCCGCGAACGCGAATGACCTTTCCGTTGCCCGGCCGGCGCTCCCCCGGCACCGGGATTTCCCGGCGGCCGGCCAGGTAGGCGCCGGTGATGCTCGCCTCGCTCGCCTTGATCGCGTCGATGTCACCTTCGGCAACGACGTGGCCGCCGTGGACGCCCGCGCCGGGCCCCATATCGATGATCCAATTGGCGGCGCGCATCATCGCTTCGTCGTGCTCCACGATGAGCACGGTGTTCCCAAGGTTCCGCAGCCGTTCCAGCGTCTTGATTAGCCGGTCGCCATCGACCGGGTGCAACCCGATGGACGGCTCATCGCAGATGTAGAGCACGCCCATCAGCGCCGAACCGATCTGCGTGGCCAACCGGATGCGCTGGGACTCTCCGCCGGACAACGTCCCGCTCACGCGGTCGAGCATCAGATATTCGAGTCCCACATCGACGAGGAACTCGAGCCGCCCGCGGATCTCCTTGAGGATCTGGTAGGCGATGGCACGCTCCCTCGCATTGAGAGGCGTCTCCGGCGAGGCCAGGTGGTCGAACCACGCTTTCGCCTTCGTGATGCTCAGGTTCGTCACGTCGACAATCGGTTTGTCGTCGATGAGGACACCGAGGGCTTCCTTGCGAAGCCGCTTGCCGCGGCACTCCGGGCATGGCACAGCGCCCATGTACTTCTCGATTTCCGTGCGAACGTAATCCGAATCGGTCTCCCTGTATCGCCGCTGCAGGTTCGTCACCACGCCTTCGAACTTCGTGTCGTAGGTCTGTGTCCGGCCGTACTGATTCGTGAACTTGAGCCGCAGCGTCCGTTCGCCCGTGCCGTACATGAGCGCATGCATCTGCTTGTCGGTCAGCTCACCCACCGGTTGGTCGACCGAGAATCCCCCGTCCTCCGCAACCGCCTCGAGCTGCCGCATGTACCAGCCGGCCACGCTCGGCGATTTTGACCACGGTTCGACGGCGCCTCCAGCCAGCGACTTCGTCTTGTCGGGCATCACCAGCGCCGGGTCAATCTGCATCTCGACGCCGAGGCCCGTGCACTTTGGGCATGCCCCATGCGGGCTGTTGAACGAGAACGTGCGGGGTTCGATTTCGCCGATACTCGACCCGTCGTACGGACAGGAGAAGTGTTCGGAGAAGATGCGCTCCGGCTCGTTTCCCGATGCGTGCGCCACCAGCATCACGCCCTGGCCCACCTTCAGCGCCTGCTCGACCGAATCCGCGATCCGGCTGGTGGCGGATGCGTCGGTTCCGGGTTCCGGCACAACCAGCCGGTCGATGACCACGTCGATGTCATGCCGTTTCTTCTTGTCGAGTTCGATCTGCTCGTCGAGATCCCGCACCTCGCCGTCGATTCGCACGCGCACGAACCCGGCCCGGCGTGCCTCGTCGAACACACCCGCGTGTTCGCCCTTCTTCGCGCGCGCCACCGGCGCAAGGAGCAGCAACCGCGAACCCGGCGGATACGCGAGGGTTGCGTCGACAATCTGTTGTACCGTCTGCCGTTCGATTGGCCGCCCACACTGCGGGCAATGCGGCCGTCCGGCCCGCGCCCAGAGCAGGCGCATGTAGTCGTAAATCTCGGTGACCGTGCCCACCGTTGATCGCGGGTTGTTCGACGTCGATTTCTGGTCGATCGAGATCGCCGGCGACAGCCCGTCGATGGAGTCGACGTCCGGCTTCTCCATCAGCCCGAGGAACTGCCGCGCGTACGCCGACAGCGACTCGACGTACCGCCGCTGCCCTTCGGCGTAAATCGTGTCGAAGGCCAGCGACGACTTGCCCGAGCCAGAGAGTCCTGTGATGACCACCAGCTCGTCCCGCGGAATGCGGACGGTGATGTCCTTCAGGTTATGCTCGCGCGCGCCGCGGACGAGGATATGGTCGAGGGGCACGTTCCCTCCCGAGGAACAGGATGGCCTTGCCGATGGCCCGGGAGATCGAGTGTAGCCAAGAACGCGGCAGGCAGCAGGGAGTATAGCAAGACTAGAACGAGTGTTCTAGTCGTTCCTCGCCGTTCCTACCCAACACGGGTGAATGCCAGCCCTACGCCTCCTGGGCCACGTCCGCGTCTTCATCCTCGGCCATCTCGATACTGCCGTCGCCCTCTGCCGTGTCATCGGGGGGACGCGCGTCTTCGCGGAAACACGCCATGTACACGAGGTCGTCGTAGGCGCCGTCGAGCCACACCTGCCGCCTCTGCCGGCCTTCGACCTCGTATCCCGCGTGTTCGAACGCCTTCTGCGCGCGCTCGTTCGTGCCGTTCATGGTCAGCCACACCTTCTCGATGTTCAGCAGCCGGAAGGCGTACCGCGTGAGCAGCGCCACCGCGTCGCGCCCGAACTTCCGGTTGCGGTAGTCCGAATCGCCGATAGTGATCCCCAGTTCGCAGGTCCGCGCAGCGTGGTCGAACCGGTGCAGAATGCACTGCCCGATGAACTTGCCGCCCTGTACTTCGAGTCCGAACCAGATGAGTTCGCCGCGCGGCCGCGCCAGGTGCTCCTCGAACAGCGCAACCACGCGCTCCTGCTCCATCGGCATGGGCGCCGTCTCGCTCGAAAGCAGCAGCAGTTCCACGTCGTTCAGGAACTCGGTGTACTTCTCCAGGTAGTCCCGCCGCATTGGCCGCAGGATGATCTTGTCGCCTTTGAGCATGAAGCCGTCTCCCCGTCGAACCGCGCCCGCCATCGCGGTCCCAAGCTAAGAATCGAACGCTCGCGCCCCTGTCCACAGGCCCGTGCCAGGTCGATACAGGAAATGCGCATCGGCATAGACAATGGTCATAACGCAGTGCTACTGTTCGATCTGCCTAAGCAATTGAGCCATTTGGCCTACCACCACCCCGAGGTCTACGCCCACTTATGGCCAGCATCACGCCGTTCGACAACTACTTCGACCTCGTCGAAGCAGCGCGCGAACTCGCAATCCACCCCCAGAGCCTTCGCCGGCTCATCAAGCAGAACAAGGTGCCCGCCCAGATGTTCGCCGGGAAGTACCTGATCGAGCGCGATAAGCTCGAAATGTTCAAGAGCAACTACGACCCGCGACCCGGTCGCAAGCCGATCCGCCGTCTCCTCTGACTCACGCCACTGGCAAGCGCTCGGCATTGCCGGGGCGCAGCGCGCCCCGTCTCACCCCTGGCCCGGACACGAAAAAGGCGACCCTTGAGTCGCCTTCTCGGTGTCGAATCTCCCGCCGGTGCGCTTACTGGAAGATGTCGCCCTTACTGGTCAATACAACCAGCGCGACCATCACGGCTGCCTCCACCGTCAGTGCGAAGCCGACGACCCCGGTCCAGATGGCCTGCGACGCACCACGCGTCGCGAACACCGGGATGGTGAGGATGATGCTGCTCCCCAGGAAGATGATCAGGCAGATCACACCAAGGCTGTTTGCGCTCACGAGGAAAGGCAGATAGGCCAGCATTCCAGCTCCACGAGTTCGGGTACGGCGCCCGTGTTCTTTTCGTTCGAATCATAGCGAAGGTTCGGGAACAGGAAACCCGGCGGCGCCAGCTTCCGCGAACCAACCGGATTCGAGCACCCACGGCGGCGAAATCACCAAGCGCACACGGCCCGCTGACGGCAAGCGCTGCTGCCGGCAATTTCCGCCGGTGTTGTTTGCGTCTACTCGATGACGACGAGTACCTGGCCCTCGGAAACGCGCGCGCCTTCGGACACCGGGATCTCCTTGACCACACCGCCACCCGGGGCCTTGATCTCGTTCTCCATCTTCATCGCTTCGAGGAGCAGCAGGAGGTCGCCCTTCGCCACCGTATCGCCGACCTTCACCTTCACGCTCAGCACGCGCCCGGCGATCTGCGCGGTCACGCCGCCCTTCACCGCCGCGGCAGTCGCGCCACCCGTGGCTGCGCCGGCCGCCTTCCGTTCGCGCGGCGCCGGCCCCGACGTGAGCCGACCGTCGATTTCGACGGTGAATGGCCGGTAGTCGACCTGGACGGCCATCATGGATGTGTCGCGCGCGCCAGCGGGCGGAAGCTGCACGCGGTAGGCAACGCCGCCCGCCGTCACGGTCGCGTGGGCGGGTTCTTCACGAACCTTGATGTCGTACTCGTGCCCGTCGACGACCACCTTGTCGCCACGAACCTCGACGTTGTATTCCCTGCCACCAATCTTCACTGTTGCCATCGTTGCTCTCCTACCGCATCTGCCGCAGACGGCCGAAGCTGCGCCAGGCTGCCTGTTCGCCGCCGTTGACTGCCACCGGCTGCACCGGGGCCGCCGCGATGGCCTTCTTTTCGCCGATGGCCAGCGCGCCGACGATCGCCGCTACCAGTTCGCGCTCGGGGCCGCCGCCGGAGTTCCGCCATTCGAGGAACTCCTTCGCCGGCTGCGGGAACATCAGGTAGCTCAGCACATCGTCGATGTCTTTCGCGGTGTCGCCGATTTCCGCCTTCGCCGTTTCGATTTCCGCGGGCAGGTCGTCGGCCGGGCGGTGCGTGATCGGCTGCTCGTCACCGAGCAGTTCCTTGAGCACGTCCGGCGCGATGGGGGTCGGCGTCGCGCCGTACATCCCCTTCGCGAGGTTCCGCGTCTCCTTCGTCACCGTGCCGTACCGCTTGCCGGTCAGCACGTTGAGCACCGCTTGCGTGCCGACGATCTGCGAGCTCGGCGTGACCAGCGGCGGGAAGCCAAGGTCCTCGCGGACGCGGGCGTTCTCGGCGAGAACTTCGCCGAGGCGACCTTCCGCGTTCTGTTCGCGAAGCTGGCCGACAAGGTTCGAAATCATGCCGCCCGGCACCTGGTGCGAAAGCACTCCGGCGTCGACACCGAGCAGGCCGCTTTCGAACTTCCAGTATTTCCGGCGAACGTTCTTGAAATAGACCGCAAGTTCCTCGAGCTTCGCCATTTCGAGGCCCGTGCTGTGTTCCGGATCCTCCGCCAGTGCCGCCACCAGCGTCTCGGTCGCGGGCTGGCTCGTCCCACCTGCGAGCGCACTGATGGCGCAGTCGATGACGTCGGCGCCCGCCTGCACGCCCATCAGGTAGGCCATTTCGCTGTAGCCCGAGGTGTCGTGGCAGTGCATCTGCACGAGCATGTTCGGATGGTCGGCCTTTAGCCGTGAGACCAGCGCCTTCGCCATCATCGGGCTGAGCAGGCCCGCCATGTCTTTCACGCAGAGCGAGTCGGCGCCCATCTCCACCATCGTGTCGGCCATGTGGGCGAAGGAATCGACCGTGTGAACGGGGCTGATCGTGTAGCACAGGGTTCCCTGCACGTGGCCGCCGGCGCGCTTCACGGCCCGGAACGCCGTCTCCAGGTTCCGTACGTCGTTGAGCGCATCGAAGATGCGGAAGATGTCCATCCCGTTGGTCACCGCGCGGTCGCAGAACTCGTTGATGACGTCGTCCGCATAGTGGCGGTACCCCACCGCGTTCTGGCCCCGGAGGAGCATTTGTGTCGGCGTGTTCTTCAGCCGCTTCTTCACCTCGCGCAGGCGCTCCCACGGGTCCTCTTTGAGGAAGCGCATCGCGGAATCGAAGGTTGCGCCGCCCCAGCATTCAATGCTGTGGTAACCGACCGAATCCATCAGTTCGAGGACGGGGAGCATGTCCTCGGTGCGCATACGCGTCGCCAGTAGCGACTGGTGGCCATCGCGGATGGCCGTTTCCATGATGCCGACCCTGGTCATGGGGCAAAGTCCGTTGGGGAAAGTGTAGGGGGCCGAAAGGGCCACGGAGGACTAACCGTACCACCCACCCCGGTTAGCTACGAGCGAAGGGGAGCCACCGGGCAAACGTCCTCCGCCGGCCATCGTGGTAAACTCACCCCATGGACGAGCGCCGGAAGCGCCTGAACGAAGCGGCCGAGCGTCTGCGTGCACTGCAAAGCGACCTCGGACCAGCCAGCGAGCCTGAGCTCACAGAGGCTCTTGGCGATTCGCCGAGTGAGGATGATAAACGCACCCTGACGCCTGGAGCGGCACGACGGAAACGATCTGCTTTGACTCGAACTGCTTGATACGCGGGGTTGCGGGACCGGGCGGTCCCTGTGCTGAGTTGCTCCAATTGGTATTCAGAAAGCCCGATGAGGTCGAGTGCGTAGCATCTCCGGAAATCGTTGAAGAGTGGCGGTCTTTGCCCGGGAGAGCCTCGATCCGCAGGTACTTCGAACGCCGAAACGTGGCTATCGAACGTCTGCAAGAGCTTATTGAAGACCTCTCCTTCGCCGCTCGTTTCGTTGAACCGGCCGGTGAGGCGCCTCCCTGCCGCGATGACAATGACCGGAAGTACCTTCACGCCTGTGTCGAGGCTGACGTGGATTTCCTGGTTTCAACAGACCTGGACCTGCTCTCCATCGAGCAAGTTGGCCGAACTCGCATCATTCGCCCGGGCGAACTCTGGCGAATCGTTGCGCTCCGCTGAACCTTTCCCCACACTCTGGACTCGCCAAGGGTCCGGCTCGTTTACACATCACACTGGCGGATCCGCACGGACGGGCGGGCGCCGGCCACTTCTCGCACTTCTTGTTTTCACCGAAGGATTTTGACTTCTTGAAGGAGTCGCAAGTAGTCAACGCAGATTCGGGGATGGTGACTTCTTGCTGACTTCTTGCAGTCGTGCGGGAACTTCTTCGGTAGCAACGAGAAGTGGTGTCGTGGGTGGTGAGCAGGCGCGGGGCGAGGGTCGAGAGGGTGTGTCGGAGCATGGGTGGAGGTTGCGGCGCCGGGGGTAGTAATCCGACAGGTGTTTGGCAGTGGTGGGCGTTTCGCCCGGGCGTGGTCTTGTTTGGGATGCCCGGCTGACGGACGCCCTGACCGTCGCTACCGCCGCCTGGTTCGCTCCAGCAGTCCTTCGTACATCGCAGGCGTGATTGGCCGGACCACGCGGCCCATGCCTGTCCAGTACGGCCACTTCCAGTCGCCGGTGGCGCGTGGCTGGTCTGTCTCGAAGAGCAGAGGTTTCTCTTTCGAGGCCAGCATCAGGTGGTAGTGCTCGCCCAGCGGGACGGTCTCGTTGACGACCCCGATCCAGTAGGTCATGTCGTCTCCGTCGAGCGAGAATGTCGTGCCGAGGTAGCGGTACTGCCCGTTGAGCGGCCGCGACGCGCTATTGATGTACCGCGCATTTTCGCCCCGGAACAGGCGGACGGCCGCGCCACCGAGCGCGTACAGCCTGTTGGTGCTCAGCGCCTCGTCGAGCCCCACTTCCCCGTGACCAAGGATGTCGCGCAGGACGAAGTCGTTGAACTCGCGCGCAACCGGGTCCGGGTCGCCGTCGAGCGCTTCGAGCACTTCCTCCCAGGTGATCGGGACCCAGGGCGCTGGAACGCCTTCCTGGCGCAGGCCCAACATCACGAACGCCGGCGATTCGGACCACTGGCGCGCGACCGCTTCGAGCCCCGGCAACAGGCTTTCGTCCGAGCCCGATTCCACCTGGACTTCGATGAGCACCCGCTTGCCACCCTCGTACGTCAGCAGCAGGTCCGCGACGCCCGCGTCGGCCAGCCTCGGCTGGACTTCCACCAGGACGAGTTCCTCGGCGCCGGCGCCGGCCGCATGCGAGATGAGCGCGTTGAGCATTCGATGTCCGCGCTTCAGGAAGTAGGCGAGCGCGGTGGTGCAATAGTTTTCGAACGGAGACGCGGCGGAACCCTGGCGGTACGCCGAGAGCATGGTGAAGAGATTGTCGGACATCCATCCCAGTATCGGCCGCGCTTCTGCCGGGCGACAACGCGGTGGTCAGCCGCCGGGTTCGAACGGCTCGATCCGTGAAGGGCAGGCGAGTAACGGGCAGCGCCTGCATTCGGGCCTTCGCGCCGCGCAGATGCGGCGGCCGTGCTTGATGAGCAGCATGTGGAAGGGGTAGTAGTCCTGTTGCGGGACGAGCGCCTCGAGCAGTTCGTGCGCCTGTTCGGCGGTCGCGCTCTGCGGGATGAGCGCAAGCCGTTTGCTCACGCGCTCGACGTGCGTATCGACCGGCAGCGCCGGCCGTCCGAGGGAGAACAGGAGCACGCAGGCCGCTGTCTTCGGGCCGACGCCGGGGAGCGCCCGCAGCCAGGCACGTGCTTCTTCGAGCGGCGCATCCCCGAGGAAGCCAAGGTCCCAGTTGGATGAATGCTCCTGTACCGCGCGGAGGATGGCCTGGATACGCGGCGCTTTCTGCTGCGCCAGCCCGCCGTTCTGGATGGTCGCGACCACTTCGTCGAGGGGCGCGGCGGCGATCGCGTCCCACGACGGGTAACGGCGCATCAGCTGGATGAACGCCCGGCCGCTGTTGGTATCGGCGGTGTTCTGCGAAAGCACCGTGAGGATGAGTTCCGAGAGCGGGTCGTGACTCGGCTGCGCGACCGGCCGCCCATACACCGGCGTCAGCAGTTCGATGACCTCGCCCGGGGTGTAGGGCGGCGCCGGCGAGGCCGGGGATGCGCCTCGCCTAGCCACCACGATCCTGCCGGTCGAGTTTGCGCCGGGCGATGCCGGGCAGCAGCGGGATGCGCGCGGCCTCGCGGGCGTAGGTCGATTCGCCCTTCTGCACCGCGAAGAAGGCATCCCAGAGGTAGCCGATGTGTCCACTCGCGAACATCCACGGCTGGGGCGCGCGGTTCAGCATCCCGTAGAACATCATGCCGATCTGCCGGGCCGCGCGGAGTTCCGGCATGATCTCCCGGTCCACGTCGCGCTGGTAGCCCGCGAGCGAACCACCGCCGAGCGCGCGGAGGACGTTCCTCGCCGCGAGCCGTCCCGATTCGACCGCGTAGGAAATCCCCTCCTCGGTGAACTCATCGGCGAGCCCTGCGCTATCGCCGGCAAGCAGCGCCCGTTCGTTGACGATGGTCTCGTTCCGTCGCCGGAAGCGGATCTTGTGGCCGCGTGCGATGTCCACGTCTGCCCCGCCCAGGCCGAGTGAATCGATGTACGCCCGTACGTGGTCCTTCATCGTCCCCGACTGTCCCGGCGGCAGGACGATGCCGATAGAGAGGACCTCGGCCTTCGGGAAGAGCCACGCGTACCCCCACGGCCGGTACCCGAGTTCGATCAGCGCTGTCCCACGGAAGGCCTTGCGGCGGATGTCCGGCGCGCGCACTTCCACTTCCCATGCCGCGCACTCCGCGATGCTTTCGCCGAGCGCGGCCATCTTGCCTACCGGCGAATGCGCTCCGTCGGCACAGACCAGGTACCCGGCGCTGGCCTCGAACCCGTCCGCACGCACGACCACTCCGCCGTCGATGTCGAGACCGCGCACCATCGTGCCCGGCCGGAACTCCGCACCCGCTTTCCGCGCCTGTTCGAGGAGCAGGGCATCGAACCGCTCGCGCATCACCATGTGCGCGAACGGCTTGCCCGAATCCCGGACGAACCGCGAGGCGCCCCGGTGGCTGACCTGCAGGAGGCTGACCGAATCCTCGACCACCGCGTCGATCGGGAAAGGCAGCAGCCGCTCGGTGCGAAGCGGGATGCCCCCGCCGCACGCCTTGTACCGGGGGAACCCGGCACGGTCGACGACCAGTGTGCGCGCGCCGGCCGCGGCGAGTTCACGCGCGGCGGTGCTGCCGGCGGGCCCACCGCCAACCACGATGCAGTCGAATTCGGCCATCGAACGAACGGTAGCAGGCGCCGCCGCTCAGGTCTGTGTGCAGATTGCCCAGGCCTGGGCGATCAGGCGGCGTGCAATGTGCGCGCCGGGACAGTGGTTCTCCACGCGCCGCCCCTCGAAGTCACCGTAGTAGCGCGTGAAGATGCTCGAGTCGTCATCCATCCGCGCGAGTGCGTCGTGGTATGCAGCGTGCTCACCGGCGGACGGTTGCCATTCGGCGCCGACGATGGGACCCGACCAGAGAGCGGAATCGAGCAGTGCGGCAACGGAGTCGGTACCGGCGCGAATCTCGGCCAACTGGTCGCGGTCAAGGCCTCGCTCGGGGCCGAGTTCGCCGAGCAGCGCAGCCACCGAGAGACGCCAGGCGTCCACCCGCGGTTCGCCGCCCCGCTCCCGGTACCGCCCGGCGATGGCGTCCTGGTCGAACAGTTCCGGCACGCGGTCGATGGCCTCGTGGAGGCGTGCCGCGAAGCCGGGTTCGAACTTCGAAACGAGGATGACCTCGGACGACTCGCGGGCAACGCGACGGGGTTCGAGGAATCCGCGTGAGCGCAACCAGTTCTCGAACCGCGCCGTTGTCTCCGCGTTCATGCCCGGATGATAGCCCGGACGGCTGTGATGGTTGTGCGCCGCGCGCGCGCATGGTGGAAGATGCATGGCGTGACTCGCGAGGAACTGTTCCGCATGACCGAACTGACCACCTGCGGCGGCTGAGCCTCGAAGGCGGGGCCGGAGGCCCTGGCGCAGGTTCTGTCGCCGCTCGCAGGTCTGTTCGACGCAGCCGGGCACGAAAACGTGCTGGTTGGCATGGGTGTCGCCGATGACGCCGCGGTCTATCGCATCAACGCGACGACGGCGGTGGTGGCGACGCTGGACTTCTTCGCGCCCGTTGTTGATGACCCGTATACCTATGGGGCGATCGCTGCCGCGAACGCCCTCTCCGATGTGTACGCGATGGGGGGCGAGGTTGTCCTCGCGCTGAACATCGCCGCGTTCCCGGAGGACTTGCCGGCGGCGGTCCAGACCGAGGTCCTTCGCGGCGGCGCCGAAAAGGTGCGCGAAGCAGGTGGTGTCATCGCCGGCGGCCACACGGTCTGGGACCGGGAACCGAAGTACGGGATGAGCGTGCTCGGCCTCGTGCACCCGAAGCGGATACTCTCGAAGGCGGGCCTGAAGCCGGGCGACAGTCTCTATCTCACGAAGCCAATCGGCACCGGGGTAGTGCTCTCGGCACAGCGCCAGGGTGCGGCCGAACCGGGGTGGCTCGAAGCGGCGACGGCGTCGATGGCGCGGCTGAACCGCCACGCCTCCTACCTTGCGCGCGAGGCGGGTCTCCGGGCTGCGACGGATATCACCGGTTTCGGACTGTTGGGCCACCTCTGGGAGATGGCGGACCATTCGGGCGTGGGCGCCGAGGTCGACTCCTCCGCTGTGCCGTTGTTACCCGGAGCGCTCGATGCTTCGCGCATGGACATGCACACCGGTGGCGAGGGACGGAACCGCGAGTGGCTTGGGAGTAACGTCGTCGTCGCGGGGAGCGTGGACAGTGACCTCGCGGCGCTGCTGTTCGACCCCCAGACGTCGGGTGGGCTGTTACTTGCGGCATCCCCGCGCACAGCGAAGACGCTCGAGGCTGCATTCGCGCGAGATGGCGCGCCACTCTGGCGCATCGGACGTGTCGTCACCGGCACTGGCATCACGGTGCGCTGAACCGCGCCTTTTGCCTTTTCTGGTTCCGCTCGATACTGGGTGAATGACCGCCGTCGCTACGAAGTACGAGACCGTCATCGGGCTCGAGGTCCATTGCCAACTGCTGACGAAGAGCAAGATGTTCTGCGGCTGCAGCGCCGAATATTCGGGCTCTGACCCGAACACCCACGTCTGCCCCGTGTGCATGGGCATGCCGGGTGTGCTCCCGGTGATCAACGAGCAGGCCATCGAGTACATCACGATGACCGGGCTGGCGCTGAACTGCGGCATCTCGCCGTTCTCGAAGTTCGACCGCAAGAACTATCCCTACCCCGACCTGATGAAGGGGTACCAGATCTCGCAGTACGACCTGCCGGTCTGCCACGACGGGTGGCTGGAGATCGCGCCCGAGGGCCAGGACCCACGCCGCATCGGCATCACCCGAGTCCACATGGAAGAGGACACCGCCCGCCTGCTCCATCGCACCGACCCGGTGACCGGCGAGGGCTATACGCTCGTCGACATCAACCGCTCGGGGACGCCGCTGATGGAGATTGTGAGTGAGCCCGACATGCGCTCCCCCGCCGAGGCGCGGGAGTACCTCGTGCGCCTCCGCCAGATCCTGCGCTACATCGGCGTCAGCGAAGCGAACATGGAGGACGGCAACTTCCGCTGCGATGCGAACGTCTCCCTCCGGCCGGCGGGCTCGACGGCCTTCGGCACCAAGGTGGAAGTCAAGAACATGAACAGCTTCCGGGCTGTGCATGACGCCATTGCGTTCGAAGAGATTCGGCAGGCGGCAATGCTCGACCGCGGCGAGCGGATCATCCAGGAGACGCGCGGCTGGGTGGACGAACGGAACGAGACCGTGAGCCAGCGCACCAAGGAGCACGCGAACGACTATCGCTACTTCCCGGAGCCGGACCTGCCACCGTTGAAGCTGAGCGAGGCCTACGTGGCGCGGGTGCGGGCGAAGCTCCCTGAGTTGCCACAGTCGCGGTTCAAGCGGTTCGTGGCGCTGGGGATTTCGGCGCACGACGCGGAAGCGCTGGTCGAGTCACGCGAGCGCGCCGAGTACTTCGAAGCGCTGGCGGCGGCTATCAAGCTCGAACCGCGCAAGGACGCCCGGTTGGCTGCGAACTGGGTGCTCGGCGAGGTTGGGCGCTGGCTCAACGCCAACAACCGGGAGATCACGGCGTTCCCGCTTGACCCGGAACAACTCGCGGGGCTGGCGCGTCTTGTCGACGAGGGCAAAGTGACCTCGAACGTCGGCAAGGAGGTTTTCGAGCAGATGGTGGCGACCGGAAAGAGCGCGGCCGAGATCATCGAGGCATCCGGGCTCGCACAGATTAGCGGGGAAGACGAACTGCTCGTGGCTGTCCGCGCCGCCGTTGCGGCGAACCCGAAGGCGGTCGCCGACTACCGTTCGGGGAAGACGAGCACGATCATGTTTCTCGTCGGGCAGGTGATGCGGGAGACACGGGGGCGCGCCAACGCCGGTGTGGTGCAAGGGCTGTTGGAGAAGGAGCTAAATGTTTAGTCTCGCTAGCGATATCGCCGACCGGTGGTACACTTCCGCCCGATGACGCTGCGAACCATCCGCGACCACTCAGCGCTCAAGTGGCTGTACCCGGGGATGCACATCAAGCGTTGGCTGGCGCTTCTGCTCTTCGGCGTATCGCTCATGGGCCTCGGCATCGCCTACGTGCTCAAGGAGGCGTATCTCCAGGTCGAGCTTCCCGGCGCTTTCTACTACCTGACACTGCAGTTCATCCCTCGCTGGGGCCGTGGCCTGCTGTTCATGTCGCTTTCGCTCTCGACCGTGGGCATCTCGGTCTGGAAGCTCAATGAGTCGCTGCTGTTCGCTTTCGTTCGCCCCGATACGCGCGACCAGGGCCCCGGGCTTGCGGAGGCCATCTACAACAAGCGGTTCCTCAGCCGTGGTCCGCACGTTGTCGCGATTGGTGGGGGCACGGGGCTATCGACACTCCTGCGCGGGCTAAAGGACCACACCAGCAACCTGACAGCCATCGTCACTGTCGCCGATGATGGCGGGAGCACGGGGCGGCTGCGGCAGGAATTCGGGGTTGTCGCCCCGGGCGACCTGCGCCAGTGCATCGCCGCACTGGCCGAAGCAGAACCGCTCATGTCGAAGCTCTTCCAGTACCGGTTCACAGAAGGTACGGGTCTCGAAGGTCACAGCTTTGGCAACCTCTTCATCGTGGCAATGGCAGAAGTCACGGGGAACTTCGAAACTGCGCTGCACGAAGCATCACGGGTGCTGAACGTGCGCGGCAGCATCCTGCCTTCGACGCTCGAGGACGTGACGCTGAGTGCCCGCACGCATGAGGACGAGCTGGTCCACGGCGAACACAACATCACTGAGCACGGCGCTCGCATTCGCGACCTTTATCTGAACCCGGCCAATGCCGCCGCCCACCCCGACGCCGTCCGTGCCATCCTCGACGCGGATCTCGTGATCATCGGCCCCGGCAGCCTCTACACGAGTGTGCTTCCGAACCTGTTGGTCCCGGAGATCCAGAAGGCGCTGCTGCAGTCGAGCGCGATGCGGCTCTTCATCTGCAACGTTGCCACCCAGCACGGCGAAACCGACGGCTTCAGCGTGGCCGACCACATCGAGACGCTCGAACGGCACACCGGGAAGGGCGTGGTGGACGTGGTGCTCGCGAATAACAACGTCGCGCCGGAGCTGCCCGAGGCGTGGCGCTCGACGGCCGTACGGCTGAGCGATGATGCGCTCAAGGCGATCGGTGGCCCACGCCTGATCCAGGCGGACGTGGTAGCGGAAGAGAACCGTTACCGGCACGACCCGGAGAAGCTCGCCGCTACGGTGATGAAACTGTACGATGACCGGGAAAACTTCTCGCTCGAAACGAGGCGCGCACCGCGCGAAGCCTCGCTCGCCGCATCACGGTAGCCATCATGTTCCTCAACATTCTGCAGATCCTGATTTCGTCCATCCTGATCGTCGTCGTTCTTCTCCAGGTGAAGGGCTCCGGCTTCGGCGCCGCCCTCGGGGGCATGTCCGGAGGTTCGGTGTACCGCACGAAGCGCGGCCTTGAGCGCACACTCTTCCAGGCCACCATCCTGCTCGTGATCGCCTTCATCCTGATCTCGTTCCTGAGTGTGCTGCAGCAGAAGTAGCCCTTGCTCACACACCAGCGGCCCCACACTTCCCGCCGGACGGTTCTGCTCGCAGGGGCCATCATCGTGGCTGCGCTGGCCGCGGCAGGCGCGCTGGCCCTCCGCATCTCGGGCAACGAGGGAGTGGTCCTCACGAGTGGTTCGAGCTACGTCGAGGGCGTTTCGGGCACCTGGCAGCGTGTCAACCCGCTCTTCGCCTCCGCGAACGAAGTCGACGCTGACCTTTCGCAGTTGGTGTTCTCGGGACTCGTGCGGATTGGGCCTGACGGCCAGGTCCTTTCGGATCTCGCTGACCTCCCGCAGATTACCGACGACGGACGAACCTACACGTTCAAGCTCCGCAAGGGACTCAAGTGGCACGACGGCCAGCCCGTCACCAGCCGCGATGTCGCCTACACGGTGCGCACCCTGACGAGTGGCGACTTCAGCGGCGACCAGACGCTCGCCGAAGGCTGGCGGGGCGCCGACATCGACGTGCCCGATGACCAGACCTTCGTGGTGAAGCTGCGCCAGCCTTCGGCGCCCTTCCTCGCCCGCAGCGCGACGATCGGCATCCTTCCCGAGCATCTTCTCGGGTCGATTCCCGTTCGTCAGCTCGAAGACACACCGTTCAACGCGGCCCCGGTCGGGACGGGGCCGTACCGGGTGGAGTCGCTCGATTCGCGAGAGGCGCGGCTGACCGCAAACCCCGATTATCACCTCGGGCGTCCGGGGATCGAACACCTCACCCTGAGGTTCTACACCGACGACGCGAGCGCGACGCGGGCGTTGCAGTCCGGCGATGTGCGTGGGCTGCTCCTTCGCGAGAACATCGCGCAGGGCGAACTGACCGACCTGCGGAAAGTGAAAGACACACGCGTCGACCAGTTCGAACGCGACACGCAGGTGCTGCTCTACCTGAACACGACGAATACGCTGTTCCGGGACCAGCGCGTACGCCAGGCCATCTCGCTCGGGCTGAACCGGCAGGCAATCGTGGAGAAGGAGTTCCTGGGGGCGGCGACCGCGTCATCTTCTCCGATCGTCCCGGGGATCTGGGCCTACACGGCCGAGTACGACCGCATCACCCAGGACATCGCTGGGGCCCAGTCGCTGCTCGCCCAGGCAGGGTGGACTCCGTCGGTCACGACCGGCATCCTCACCCGGGCGGGCCAGGAGTTCCGCTTCACCATCCGCGTCGACAACGACCCGGTGCGCTTCGCCATCGCGAACGACATCGCGACGCAGTTGGCGCAGCTGGGGATTCGCGCATCGGTCGCGAGCACCACGTTCACGGTGCTGAACCTCGACTACCTTGTTCCACGACGGTACGAAGCGGCTGTCGCGAGCTGGGAGCAGGGCCCCGACCCGGACCCCTATTTCGGCTGGCACAGCTCGCAGATGGGTTCGGCCGGCCTGAATCTCGCGAACTTCGAGGATCCGGTGACCGATGAACTGATTTCCAAGGGCCGCACGTCGACCGACATCGATGTGCGCAAAGACAGTTACCGGCAGTTCCAGGAGATCTGGCAGGACCTCGCGCCGGGCGTGGTCATCGCCTACCCCCACGCGATTTACGCGCGCGCCGATGGTCTGAAGAATCTCACCGAGGGCGTCCTCTTTTCGGGCGCCCAGCGATTCACCGACGTGCAGAAGTGGCGCCAATGAGGGCGCGCGTGGTCTTCATGGGTTCGCCGGACTTCGGGGTTCCCACCCTGAGGGCACTGGTGGCCGCGGGCTGCACCGTCGCGCTGGCGGTAACACAGCCCGACAAGCCCGTCGGGCGCGGTGGACGCATGCAGGGGCCGCCGGTGAAAGCGGCCGCGGAAGCGCTCGGCATCGAGGTGTTTCAGCCCACTTCCCTGCGCGATGACGTTGTCCAGGGACGGTTGCGCGCGGCGGCCGCCGACGTCTTCGTGGTCGCGGCGTATGGAAAGATCCTGCCGCAAGCCGTGCTCGACGTTCCCCGGCGTGGCTGCCTCAACGTGCATGCGTCGCTTTTGCCGAAATGGCGCGGACCGAGCCCAATCGTGGCATCAATCCTCACGGGAGACCGGGAGACTGGCGTGAGCGTGATGGAACTCGTGCGCAAAATGGACGCCGGCCCGGTACTCTCGAGGGTGCATATGACCATCGGCGCGGATGAGACGGCGGGCGAACTGGAGCAGCGGCTCTCGGAAGCCGGCGCCGAAGAACTGGTTCGCGTGCTGCCCGGCTGGCTCGAGGGAACGTTAACGCCGGTCGAACAGGATGAGAGCGCCGCGACCTATTGCCACCTCATCAGCAAGGATGATGGATTCCTCCGCGCTTCGATGACGGCGGATGAAGCGGCGCGGGCGGTGCGCGCGTACAACCCATGGCCCGGCGCATTCGTGGTCTACCGGGGGCAGCGCCTCGCCGTCTGGAAGGCGTCGGTTGTCGAGGCCGACCAGTCAGAACCCGGGACTGCCCGGGTCATCGCCCGGAAGCCTGCTGTCGCCTTCGCAGACGGCTGGCTTGCGCTCGAAGAGGTCCAGAAGGCCGGTGGCAGGCGGCTCTCGGCGCAGCAGTTTCTCGCGGGCGAGCGGGGCGAATTCGGCCCGGGTGTAGAGCTGAGATGACCGTTCGCTCGGCGCCAAAGTCGCTCTACGACCTGCTCCCGGGCGAGGTCGATGCGCTTGTGGCCGAGTTGAGGCTGGCGAAGTTCCGGGCGAACCAGGTTCTGCGGTCGCTCTACCACGAGTTCCCGCAGTCGCTCGACGACCTGCGCCAGTTGCCGGTCCAGGACCGGGCGGCCATTGGCGGACGATTCCCGCTTGCCTCGGCGGAGGAAGTTCGCAGTGTCGTCAGCGATGACGGGAACACCACGAAGCTGCTGCTGCGGATGGCGGACGGCACGCTCATCGAAACCGTGCTCATGCAGTACCCGGAGCCGGGCGAGCGGCATCCCCGTTCCACCGTTTGCGTGTCTACCCAGGCCGGATGTGCGATGGGCTGCGTGTTCTGTGCCACCGGGCAGATGGGCTTCGAGCGGAACCTGAACGCAGGGGAAATCGTCGCGCAGGTGATGCATATCGCGAAACTGCTCAAGGCTCGCGGCGAGCACGTCACCAACATCGTTTTCATGGGCATGGGCGAACCATTGTCGAACTACGCGGAGACCGTTCGCGCCGTGCGCATCCTCACCGACCCTCGTGCGTTCGGGCTCGGCCAGCGGCATATCACGATATCGACGGTCGGCGTGATTCGGGGCATCGACCGGCTCGCGGACGAAGGACTGCAGGTGGGGCTGGCGATTTCGCTGCATGCGCCAAACGAGACGCTGCGGCAGCGCCTTGTCCCAACCGCGGGGCCACATTCGGTGCAGGAGATCATTTCCGCGGCGAAGCGCTACTTCAGGGCGACGGGGCGGCGCGTCTCGTTCGAGTATGCGCTCATTGCTGGCGAGAACGATTCGCTGGAGACCGCGCGCGAACTGGTGAAGCTGCTCCGCGGCACGCCGACGCACGTCAACCTGATCCCCGTGAACCCCACGGCGGGAGGGTTTCAGCGGCCCTCGCGCGCGAGCGTGGTCGCGTTCGAGCAGGCGCTGCTTGACGCCGGGATCAACTGCACGGTGAGGGTGGCGAAGGGCTCCGAAATCTCGGCGGCATGTGGACAACTGCGGACAGATGAGCGCAACGCCATCGTGACGCTCGCTGAGATCAGTTCGTTGCCCGTCGCACCAAGGCGCGGACCGCGGCAATCACAGCCTTCCCCAGCACCATCCCAAAGCCAATAGCGACGGCCGAGCGCATATCGAGCCAGGTGTGCACGTCACCGCGAACGACGGGCGCCATGAGGATGCCCGTCCGCACTTCGTCGACCGCGACGGAGCGCCCGGCGATGACGGCGGCGGAACTCTGCCTCACGGTGCCGTTTTCGAACGTCGCCACGCCGACGAAACTCTTCGATACATCGATCTCGTCGGCATCGAGGCGGCGCACGGCGCTGCGGTCGATGGCCAGGTGAGTGGTCGCAGAGATGTCGTCGGCGGGTTCGCCCTGGTAGCCGGCGGCGGTCCCGTTGCGCTGTGCCAATTCGTGCTCCTGCGGCCAACGTAGACCGGGGGCTTCGAAGACGCAATGCTCAGTTGCGTGCGAACCAGCGACTTCAGCTTCGACCTGCCGCAGGGGTTGATCGCGCAGACGCCCTTGGAACCGCGCGACTCCGCCCGGCTGATGGTCCTGCGCTTCAAATCGCAGACTATCGAGCATCGAACCGTCCGCGACCTGCCGGAGTTGCTTCGTGCGGGCGACCTGCTCGTGGTCAACGACACGCGGGTGATGGCGGCGCGGCTGTTCGGGAAGCGCCCCGACACCGGCGGCGAAGTGGAAGCGCTGCTCGTCCGGCCCCTTACCGATACGACGTGGGAAGTGCTGTTCAAGCCTGCGCGCCAGGCCCGGGTGGGTCGGCGGTTCGTCTTCGCCACGCACGAGGGCGAACTTGGGGCCATCGTCCAGGAGCGGACCGAGGGCGCGGTGGTGCTCTCGTTCGACCGTGCGTTCGACCCGGCGTCGGTTGGCGAGGTGCCGCTGCCGCCGTACATCAAGGGTTTTGCCGGTGACCCGGAACGGTACCAGACCGTCTACTCGCGCCAACCGGCGAGCGCGGCGGCGCCCACGGCGGGGCTCCACTTCACGGTTGAACTCTTCGAGCGCTTGCGCGCCGCGGGTGTGGGGCGCACGGAGGTCACGCTCGAAGTCGGACCGGGGACGTTCCGCCCGGTGATGGTGGATGACCCGCATGACCACGTCCTTCACCAGGAACACGTCAGCGTGCCGGAGGCCGCGGCAGTTGCGATCACGCGGGCACGGCAGGCGGGTGAACGTGTCGTGGCGGTCGGAACGACGGTGGTTCGCACGCTCGAACATGTTGCTCGCGAGCGAGGCGGAATTGAGCCGTACAACGGCTGGACGGGACTCCGGATCCTCCCCGGGGACTCGTTCGGGGTGGTCGATGCGCTGCTCACGAACTTCCACCTGCCAACGTCGACACTGCTGATGCTGGTGTGCGCGTTCGCGGGCCAGGAGTTTGTGCTGGAGGCGTACCGGGAGGCGGTTCGGGAAGGCTACCGGTTCTTCAGCTTCGGTGACGCGATGCTGCTCCTGCCGGAGTAGGAGCGTGGATGGCCGGCGTTCCTGGCGCCGGTGGATGCTTGCCAACGACGGACTTCCCATTGCATGGCGATGGCTGGCTTCGCTACCATGCGCGATGTCGATACCAACGATAGAGGAGACCAGAACGGCATGGGCGACAAGAGTCCGAAGAACACCGCGAAGACGACGAAGCAGAAGTCCGACCACAAGGCCGCGGCCAAGGCAACGCCGAAGAAGTAGTTCGCCGCGCGACTCAGTGCAGCGCGGTAGCTTTGAAGGACGGCTCGGCTCGACCGTGGCGTCCCCGACAGGACGCCGCCTTTCGGAATACAAGGGGTCTGCGATGCTCATCCGCGTTCTGGTTGCATCGGGGGTCTTCGCCGGCCTTTCGCTCATCTCCGCGTGCGGCGGCGGTGGTGGCGACGACGATAAGAAGTCGCCGACGACTGAAGCTACAGCGGCGCCGACCCAGGCCAAAGAGTTGAATCCGCAGGAAATCGTCACGGCGATGAACCTGTCGGTTGTGCACATCAAGGCGACGTACCCAGAGGGTACTGGAGGCGGGAGCGGGATCGTCTGGGAGGACGCGACCCACATTCTGACGAATGCCCACGTGGTAACCGGCGCCGGCAGCATCAAGGTAGTGGACCCCAAAGACGGGAAGCTCATCAGCGCGAAGGTGGTCGCCCAGAGTCCTTGCGACGACGTCGCGTTGCTGGAGGTGGACCGGGGGAACTTCACACCCGCGAAGACCGGCGACAGTGGGAAGCTCTCGGCGGGCGAGGCGGTGGTGGCGCTGGGATTCCCGGGGACGGTGACCGACCAGGGTTCGGACAAACTCACCATTACTCGCGGCATCGTGAGCAAAGTGAGCGACTCGGTTGATGGCTACAACGACCTCATCCAGACCGATGCGGCGATCAATCCGGGGAACAGTGGCGGGCCGCTCGTGAACTCACGTGGCGAAGTCGTCGGGATGAACACGCTCTCGGCGCGCACCAAGCAGGAACAGAACTACGCCATCTCCATCAACGAGGCGAAGTTCGTGGCCGACAAGCTCAGGGCGGGGAAGAACTTGAACTGGATCGGGGCGCGTATCGAACCGAACTACCGGGGCCTGGCCAGCGAACTCGGTATTAAGCTCGCCTACACCGACGGGCTGCTCGTCACCGGGATCGATACTGGCAGTCCCGCGGCGAAGGCCGGCCTCGGGTACTCGGACCTCATCTACTACGTCGACAACGTCAATGTCCCGACCGTGGGTGCGTTCTGCGATGTCCTTCGGTCAAGGAAGCCGGGCGACAAGATCCGCATCGACATCACGCGCACCTACCGGGACGGAACGTACGAAGACCTCTACTCCGACGTCGTCCTCGAGTAGCCGGCTCCCTGGGTGGTCATGTTCATAGCGCCTCCGATCCGGGGGCGCTATGTTTTCGCCGTGTGGCCCGGTGGCCGCGGAGGTGTGCTTGTCCCGTCGTGTTGTTCTGGTCTTGCTTTCCGTGGCGTTGATTGGCTGCCTCGGGCTGGTTGCCGCCGGTTGTGCGGGGCGCGGTGACGATGATGACCCACCGCGGTCATCGAGGGATCGCGATGACGACGGTATCCGCGATTCGCGCGATGACTGCAACTACGACAGGGAAGATGGCGGCGCATGGGCAAGCGACCCGAAGGATGGCTGCCCCGGGACGATCGACGACCTCGTGCAGCTTGCCCGGTCGGACATCGATGCGTTCTGGCAGGCACAGTTCGACTTCGAGGGCGAAACCTACGAGCCGCCGATCACGTTCGAAGGCTACACCAGGGAGATCGATACCGACTGTGGCCCGGCGAGCCTGGACAACGCGTTCTACTGCTCGGCCGACCATTCGATCTACTACGACTCGAACTTCCTTGATGATCAACTGCACTCGAACGGCGATTTCGCACCGGTGCTCATCGTCGCGCACGAGTGGGGCCACCTGGTGCAGTCGTTGCTCGGCATCCTCAACGATGATTCGCTGTATTCGATCCAGGTCGAACTCCAGGCCGACTGCCTCGCGGGGGTGTGGGCGGCCGACGCAGACAGGCGGCAAATCCTGGAGGAAGGCGACCTTGAAGAGGGCATCGTCGCGCTCTTCCGGGTGCGCGACCCGAAAGGGACGGACTTTTTCGACCCACAGGCCCACGGCACGGCGGGCGAGCGGATCGACGCTTTCAACGATGGCTTCGACTATGGTCTCGACGCCTGCAGGATTGAGTAGATGTACAGGGAACTCCAGCCAGCCGACCACCAGCGCATGCTCGCTCTCCGAGCGGACGAGTTGCCCGACGTCGTCCTCCTGCTCGGCGTCTTCGACGTGCACGAGGGGGCGAAACGATTTGCCGGGTACCTGGAAGACGCGCGGTTTTCCCGCTCCCAGGCCACGGTAGGCGGGCTGCCTTACTACCTCGGGACGCACGGCGGAGTTCGCGTTGTGCTGTCGGCCTGCTTTGGCGGCCCGATGGCGGCCGTGTTTGCCCATACCTGGTGCGGCGCCGGTGTGAGCACGGTGGTGCAGTTGGGCTGGTACGGGGCGCTGCAGCCGGGCACGCAACTCGGAGACGTCGTCGTCCCGCGGCACGCCGAGCGGCAGGATGGAGCCTCGGACTGGTACCTGGCGAAGGGAATCCTTGCTGATGCCACGCCCTCACTTGCGAATGCCATCTCAGCCCGGCTTCGTGCGCAGGACATCCCGGTGAACGAGCACGCGATCTTTTCGACGCCCGCGCTGCTCGCGGAATCGCGCGAGGTGATCGCCGACTGGTCGCGCCATGGCTGGCACGGGGTCGATATGGAGACAGCGGCGACGTTCGCCGTGGCGAAGAGCCTTGGCGCGCGCCGTGCGGCGGCCCTCCTTCGAATCGACGACCTTGTCAGCGAGGAGCACAGCCTCGCCGAGGGGATGCCGCGCGATTCCCGGGCGTTCATGCGGCAGCGTGAGCAAGACGTGATGCACGCGGTCATCGAAGCGTGCGCGGCGACGCCGGCATGATCCGCCTGTTCGCCAGCGGCTGTTCCTCGTAGTATCCCGGCACTACCGAAACCGGAGGCCGGGATGGAATTCTGTCGCTACGAGAAGAAAGACCACGTCGCCTATATCACGATTACCCGCCCTGAAGTGATGAACGCGCTCCACGCCCACGCCAGCCGCGAGATGGGCGGCGTCTTCGACGACTTCGCAGCCGACGATGACTGCTGGGTTGCCGTGCTCACCGGCGAAGGCGACCGCGCGTTCTCCGCGGGCAACGACTTGAAGTACACCGCGGAGATGTCGCGCCTGCCGCGCGAGCAGCGTCCTGACCTCTCGATGCCAGCCGGTGGTTTTGGCGGGATCACCAGCAGGTTCGACCTGTTCAAGCCGGTGATCGCACGGGTGAACGGGTTCGCGCTCGGTGGTGGCCTCGAGATGGCGCTGGCATGCGACATCATCGTGGCCGCGGATCACGCCGAGATTGGGCTTCCCGAGCCTCGCCGGGGGCTGATCGCCGGGGCGCTTGGTGTCCACCGGTTGCCGAGGCATTTGCCGCTGAAGCAGGCGATGGGCTACCTCCTGACCGGCCGCCACATCCCGGCTCAGCGGGCGTACGAAATGGGGCTGGTGAACGAAGTCGTTCCACTGGCGAAACTCGACGACGCTGTCGCTGCGTGGGTGGCCGACATCGTCCGCTGTGCGCCGCTTTCGGTGCGAGCGACGAAGGAGGCGGCAATGCGCGGTCTCCAGATGCCGCTCGAACAGGCGGCGGTGGCCGAATACCAGTGGGAGATGGTTCGGCGTCGAAGCGCGGATGCAATCGAGGGGCCACGGGCGTTCGCCGAGAAGCGCGCGCCGAACTGGACCGGGAAGTAGCCAGTCCTCAGCCGGGCAGGCGCCACCAATCGTCGTTGCGTTCGACGAGTCCCTCTCGTTCGAGCGCTTCGAGGTAGCGTTCGGCCCGGGTGGCGTGCGGGTGCGGCAGCATGGCCGCGAGGCCGGCTGTGGGGGCCGGGGATTCGCGAAGTGCATCGATGATGCGCCCGCGCGCGAACCGGGCGGTGGTTTCGAAGCGCGGTGTCGCTGGTTGCGGCGCGATCTCGCCCGGCTTGCCGGCGAGGTTCCACGCACAGAACCGTGAAAGCGGGCAGATGTCGCAACCCGGCGAACGCGCGGTGCACACGAGTGCGCCGAAGTCCATCAGCGCGAGATTGTGGCTGCGCGCACCGCGGACCGGCAGCAGGTGGCTGAGCGCGTCCGAGAGGTCGCGCGCCGGGACGCTCCGCTGGCTTGCAGCGCCGAGACATGTGCGGCTCACCACGCGGGCGATGTTCGTATCGGCGACAACGACGCGTTCCCCGCGGGCGAAGCACTGCACGGCGGCTACCGTGTACGGTCCGATGCCCGGCAACCGCCGCAGGGCGTGGGCGTCATCCGGGAGGCGACCGGCGTAGTTCGAGACAACCTCCGCGGCGAGGCGGTGGAGGTTGAGCGCTCGCCGGTTGTACCCAAGCCCGCGCCAGGCCCGGATGACCTCGGACGCTGGTTCGGCCGCCAGCGCTTCGAAACCGGGCCAGCGAGCCATCCAGGTTGCGAAGTAGGGGAGCACGCGCTCGACCTGGGTTTGCTGGAGCATGACCTCGGAGACGAGAACCGCGTAGGGGTCGCGCGTTTGCCGCCACGCGAGGCCATGACGCCCTTCGGCGCGATACCAGCGCATCAGCCGGCGGCGAAGTTCCGCCGGGCTACACGCCGCGGATGTCGAGATTCCCGGCATTCATGCGCGACATGAGTTCGAGCCCTTCGTCGCTCACCAGGAGGTCGAGGAAGAGCGTGCGCTCGAGGGCGAGGCCATCGGCGAGCGGCGTTTCGGGCGTGCCGCGAACCAACCGCTTGATGTGTCCGGCGGCGCGAGCGGGCAGGGCCGCCATCTCTTCCGCGATCTCGCGCGCCCGGGCGAGTGCGCCGCCCGGAGGCGTCAGTTCCTGGACGATGCCGAGCGAGAGCGCTTCGTTCGGGGAGACGGTTCGCCCGCGCATGGCCATTTCGAGGGCGCGGGGCATGCCGACGAGGCGCGCAAGGCGTTGCGTTCCTCCCGCGCCGGGGAGAATGCCGACCTTGATTTCGGGCAGGCCAACCTGGTAGTCGCCTTCCTCGGCGATGCGGATGTCGCAGGCGAGCGTCAGTTCGAACCCACCGCCCATCGCGAGCCCGTTGATCGCGGCGATCACTGGCTTCGGCATCGTTTCGATGCGCCCGAACACGCGATCGATGTCTCGCTCCGGGATGCGTGCGTCGATGTCGACCGTGACGCCCTGCTCGCGCAGGCGGCGCGAGAGCGCTTCGAGTTCGACCACGGAGTAGTGGCGGATGAAGACGCCGGGCAGCCCGCCGGTGAGCACGACGGCACGGACGCCATCATCGGATGCCAGTTCCAGTGTCACCGCGTCGAGTTCGGGCACCGTGCCGGCGTCCATGTACCCCATGGGCGGATTGGCGATGGTGACAATGGCGACGGCGCCGGTGCGCTCGACGGTGAGCTGGGCCATGGCTATTCGTCCTCTTCTTCGCCGCCTTCGTCTTCGTGGGCGCCACTCTTCGAGGCGGGCACGATGGCGATATCACCGCCGTCGCGCTTGCCCTTCTTCGGCGCGGGAACCGCTTTCAGAGTCTCGGCGAGCGTTGCGAGCGCTTCGGCGGAGGCGCCCGCGGGCGCCACGACAGCGATTGCGCCCGAATCGCGCAGGACGCGCAGTTCGCCCACGCCGGCGGACGGTTCGACTGTGACGACGAGCCCGGTGGCTGCGAACGAGGCAACGCGCACGAGGCCGAGTTGCTGCGCGAGTGTCATTGCGCCGGCGTCGCGCTGCACGAAGAGTCCATCGAGGCCCAGCGGGCCGAGCGCCCGCAGCGTGTTGTCGTCCATGTCGAGCGTGGCGACCACGAGCTGGCCCATGCGTTCGGTGTCGACCGCGGCGGAATCGGTCGTGTCGAGCGGGCTGACGACGAAGTCGCAGTGGGCGGAGCGCAGCGTCTCGGCGTCGGATTCGGAGAGCGAAGCGAGGCCCGCGCCGATGGCCAGCTTGTCGCTCGCGATGCCGTTCATGGCGGCGGCGGCGCCCGGGGCGCTGCCGGCATCGACGAGCACGGCGTCGGCGCCCGCGTCGAGCGCGGCCTGGACTTCGCCGGCGGTTCGGGCGGTCGCGATCAATGCCATGGCGCGGGGCTGTTCACGACTGACCCGGCCGAAGCCGATGCCGGGGCCTTCGCGCCGCTGGAGTTTCTGGATGCGCTTCTGAAGCTGGCTCATGCTTACTCCTGTACTGCTGAGAGCGTGGCGCGAACGATGCGTCCGGCCTGGATGACCGCGCGAATTGCGGCCTGATCGGTGAGGGCACTGATGTCCGCGAGCGGGTCGCGGTCGAGGACAAGAAGGTCAGCGGCGAGGCCCGGTTGGATGCGCCCGACCTCGTCGCTGACCTGCAGCAGGTCGGCGGCCCAGGCGGTTGACGCCATCAGCGCGGCGGACGGGCTCATCCCGAGCCGGATCATGCGGAGCAGTTCCTGCGCGTTCTCGCCTGGGCGGTTTACGGGCGTGCCCTGGTCGGTGCCCATGGCGATGTTCACGCCTGCGGCAAGCGCGGCACGGAAGCTCGCCTCGTGCGATTCGAGCACTTCCGTGCCCTTGTCCACGGCATAGGCCGGGATGCCTGCCTGCAGGCCTTCGTGCTTGATTTGCCACGGCGCCGTGAGCGTGGCGACAAGGTAGGTTCCGCGGTCGAGCATGAGGCCGATGGCTTCTTCGTCGAGCCAGACGCCGTGTTCGATGCTATCGACACCGGCGCGGATTGCGTTCTTGATGCCGTCGGTCGCCTGCGCATGCGCGCCAACCACGCGGAAGGCTTTGTGCGCTTCTTCGACGCCGGCGCGGAGTTCGTCTTCGGTGAAGCTCGGCGAGCGAGGATCGACCCCCGGGGTCATCACGCCGCCGCTGGCGAAGAGCTTGATGGCAGTTGCCCCGGCACGGAGTTGTTCGCGAACGGCCCGCCGTACGGCATCGGGGCCGTCGGCTTCGGTGGCGAGGAACCCGTGGCCGTGGCCACCGGTCATCGTCACACCGAGACCGGCCGCGAACATGCGCGGGCCTTCGATGAGCCCGCTTTGGATGGCTTTGCCCATCTCTATGTTGAGCCGGTCGGCAGCGCCGAGGTCGCGCACGGTGGTGACGCCGCCGTGGAGTGTCGAGCGGGCGTAGGTGGCGGCCTTCCATGCGCGCTCGGGGAGGGCAGTGGCGCGCGAGGTGTTCAGTTCCTGCGGGTCGCCGCTGGACGAGAGGTGGACGTGGCAGTCGATGAGCCCGGGAATGATGAACTTGCCGCGGCAGTCGAAGCTGGCGGCCCCTGTGGGTATCGCGTCAGCGCCAGTAAGCCGCCCTTCGGCGACGGCTACGTCCATCGTCCGGAACGTGCGCGTCGCTGAGTCGAAGGCCGTGCCGCCGCGCAGGACGATGGGCGGGTTTTTCGAGCCAGAGGGGCCGGGGAGTGTCACTGCCGTTCATTGTCAGCGGCTGACTTGCGTGGCGGCAACTTTTGGCGTTCGAACTGAACGGGTGACGGAGTGGCGGGGCGGCCTGCACAATGGGTTCCGTGCTTTCACAGATATCGATTCGCGCTACCGAACCCGTGCAGGCCGCTCTTGCGGACATTGGCAGAACCGAGGACTTGCGATTCTCGCCCGACGGAACGCTGCTCGTGCTCGCCGGGTTCACGAAGAAGCGTTGCCTTGTGCTGCGCGTGCGTGTCGAAACGGGCGAGCAGGGCCCGGTGGTGACGATCGATGATCACATGTGCGTCACCTCGGACGGGATTTCGAACGTGCACGGAGTCGACTTCCTGGACAGCCGCACGCTTGCGCTCGCCAACCGCGACCGCCGCGCGACCGTGGTTCGACTGCCGGACGGCGAACCCGGCGGCAGGACCTACCACGCACCCTGTCTCGAGGAGATTCGGAGCCGGCCGTTTTGCCGTGTCAAGGCCCCGGGTTCGATCGGGGTGCTGCGACGACCGGACGGGAGCGTGAGCGTGCTGGTCTGCAACAACTACATCCACCGTGTGACGCGCCACGAACTCGATCCGCAGCGTGACTACCGCGTCACGCGGAGCGAGGTCTTCTTACGGCGGGGGTTGAATCTTCCGGACGGCGTGGGCGTCAGCCCGGACGGCGAGTGGGTGGCGGTGAGCGGCCACCACAGCAACGACGTGCGGCTTTTCTCCATGTCCCGGCGTGTGGGCCGGTTGGCTACAGCCGCGGGAGTGATGACTGGCGTGAATTTCCCTCACGGCCTGCGGTTCACGGCTGATGGCCGCTTTTTGCTGGTGGCTGACGCCGGGAGTCCCGTGATCAACGTCTACGAGCGTGGCGAGACGTGGGCAGGTGAGCACGCGCCGGTGCGCAAGGCGGTGGTGCTCGACGCCGACACGTTCACGCGTGGCCGCCTCAACGCGGAGGAGGGCGGCCCCAAAGGGATCGATATTCATCCAGCCGGGGTGGTCGCCGTGACCTGCGATGAACAGCCCCTCGCGCTGTTCCCGCTGAGCGCGTTCACGGGAGAGTGAACGGTCGCGACTGAGGGATTCGTGTAGCATCGCCGTCCTCAAGGGGGCCCGCCATGAATCCGCGCATCCAACTCGTCATCGATGAGTTCGCCCGCCACCGCCGCCAGTTCGTCACGCTCTGCCATTCGCTTTCGGCGGCGGAACTCGCGACGCCGATTCCACGTTCGCACTGGACGGTAAAGGACTACATCGCGCACCTCTGCACGATCGATGGCCTGATCGTTCCGGGATTCGCCGCACGCACCGGGGGTTCGGCGCCATTCCCAGACGTACCGATGCCCAATCCGTTCGATATCGACGAGTGGAACGACGCAGCGGTCCGGGCGCGTTCGAACGCTTCGATTGAGGAACTCCTGGCGGAGTCGGACGTGCACCGAGAGCGCCTTCTTACCTCGATCGCGAAGTTCACGGACGCCGACTTCGACGCCATCATCGACTACGGCGGAGACCGGAAGAGCCTCAATTTGCCCAAGTCGAAGGTTCGTTTCGGCGGCCTGCTCTGGGGCATTGCCATCCACGAGCCGACGCACACGCGGGACATCATCCGCGCGCTGCCGGGGCGAGGCGAGGAGCCGTGGATCGCGGAGTGGCTCGCGAGTGTGAGCGATTCGCTGATCCCGCAGGGGGTGCGCGAACAGCGCGTCTAGGGTGAGGAGCGGCTAGTCTGAGTGTTCAATCCATTCAGGAGCATGCCCCGTGGCGAAGGAATACAAGAACCCGCCCGAGATGGTTATCGACCCGGCGAAGAAGTACACAGCCGTCATCGAGACGACCGCCGGAACCATGACGGCGGAGTTCTTCCCGCAGGACGCGCCGAAGACGGTGAACAACTTCGTCTTCCTGGCTCGTGACGGCTACTACGACGACATCATCTTCCACCGCGTGATCAGCGGCTTCATGATCCAGGGCGGCGACCCGACGGGCACGGGCCGTGGTGGCCCCGGCTACCGCTTCGCGGACGAAAAGGTGACGCGTCCCTATTCGCGGGGAACGCTGGCGATGGCGAACGCTGGCCCCAACACGAACGGCAGCCAGTTCTTCATCATGCACGCCGACTACCCGCTTCCGCCGAACTACACCATCTTCGGGAAGCTGACGGCTGGCGAAGAGGTGGTCGACACCATCGCGTCTGCCCGCACCGGCGCCCAGGATCGGCCCGTCGAGCCGGTCTCGATCACGTCGATTACTGTCACCGAGGCGTAGAAACGCGGGTACGGCCATACCTCCGCCGCTGGCGCCCGGGCCTTCGTGGTCTTGAATCGGCTACGCTGGATTGACCACGCGCAAGGACGGTCAATCCAGCCATGGCTGATTACGGACACGAACTCCTCTTTGGTTCATTCATCACGCCCGGGAGCGAAAATCCATCGCAGGCCGTTACGCTTGCCCAACTGGCTGAGCGATCCGGCCTCGACCTGGTCACTTTCCAGGATCATCCTTACCAGCCGGCGTTCCTTGACACGTGGACGCTCCTTTCCTACGTGGCGGCGAGCACCGAACGAATCAAACTTTCGGCCAACGTCCTCAACCTGCCTCTTCGCCCGCCGGCGATGCTGGCGCGGGCCGCTGCAAGCCTCGACCTTCTCTCGGGAGGCCGGGTCGAGTTAGCGCTTGGGGCCGGCTCGTTCTGGGACGCGATTGCCGCGATGGGTGGCCCTGACCGCTCGAAGGGTGGGGCGGTGACAGCTCTCAGCGAGGCAATCGACATCATTCGTGGTCTGTGGGTAGCGCCAACCGACCGGACCGGCGTGTTTGTCGACGGGAAGCACTACCAGGTGCGAGGCGCCAAGCGAGGTCCCGCCCCCGCGCACGACATCCAGATCTGGCTTGGGGCGTTGAAGCCCCCGATGCTCAGACTCATCGGCCGGAAGGCGGATGGCTGGCTGCCGAGCTATAGCTACCTCCAGGAAGGCGACCTCGCCCGCGGCAACCAGGTGATTGATGAGGCAGCAACGGCCGCCGGCCGAGACCCGGGGAAAATCCGGCGTCTGCTCAACATCGGGCCAGAGATTGCGACGGTGGACCGCATGCTGCCACTCGCCCTTGAGGATGGAGTCAGCGCGTTCATCCTCTGGAGCGACGACGCCCAGACGATGGAGAAGTTCGGCGTCGAAGTGGCCCCGGCCCTCAGAGAGGCCGTGCGGCGGGCGCGAGCCTGACGTACCGGAGCCGTCCAGCTACACCAGCGTGAAGCCGCCATCCACCACGAGGACGTCGCCCGTGGTGAAGGTGGCGCGCATCAGGTAGAGGTAGGCCTCGGCGATCTCCCAGGGCTCGGCCGCGCGCGGGATCGGCTGGCGGCGTGTCATCGCGGCGAGGGTGTCTCCGGGCACCTGCTCGCGGACGGCTTCGGTGAGGATGTAGCCGGGACAGACGCAGTTTACTCGGAGCGGCGCGAGGTCCATCGCCAGTCCGGGTACGAGGGCTTCGATGGCCATGGCGCCCGCTGCCGTGACGGCCGCGCCGCGCCGTGGCCGCCGCCCGGCGGCGCCGTCGGTCAGCGTGATCGAACCGTTGCGCGAAATCGTCTCGCGGGCATGCTTGATGGCGCGAAGGGCGCCCCAGAAGCGGATGCGGAAGATCCACTGGTTCGAATCGATCTCCCACTGGTCGGTGGGCCGTCCGTCCCAGTCGCCGGCGGTGTAGACAAGGTGGTCAAACGGGCCCATGGCGCGGAAAAACCGCTCGACGTCCGCTTCGTCGCCCGTGTCGATCGTTCCGCCCCCGGCGCCCGCGCCGAGACGCGCGACAGCGCTATCGACCTTCGCCTGTGTGCTTGAGGCGACAACCACTCTCGCGCCGGAGTCGCGGGCGGCTTCGGCCACACCGAACCCGATGCCAGAAGTACCGCCGATGATGATGACGCGCTGCCCTTGAAGCCTATCGGCCATGATGTGGGTTCCTTTCTGATGGTGAAGCGAGTTACCAGGCGGCCTGGGCGACCCGCAGGAAGTTCCCGTTGCAGGCTTTTTCGATGGCCGTATCGCTCCATCCGTTCTGTTTGAGCTGGCGGAGGATGAGTGCGAGGCCCTCTGCGTCCTTGATGAGGTCGGGGACGTCGGTCCCGTCGAAGTCGCTGCCGAACGAGATATGGTCTTCGCCGACGAGATCCTTGATGTACTGGAAGTGACTGACGACGAGTTCGAGGCTCGTGTCGCGCTTCGCCTGCATATCGGGGCGGAGGAAGCTGTTGGCGAAGTTGATGCCGATCGTGCCGCCCTTTTCGGCCAGCGCCCGGATCTGGTCGTCGTCGAGGTTTCGAACGTGAGGCGAGATGGCTTTCACGCTCGAGTGGGTGGCGATGATGGGTTCAGTCGACTCGTTGATCATGTCCCAGAAGCCCGCCGGGTTGATATGCGAAACGTCGAGGATGATGCCGAGGCGGTTGCATTCGTGGACGAGTTCGCGACCGAGGTCGGTCAGGCCGGTTTGCGGCAGGTTCCCGCCGAACGCCACGCCGTGCGCGAAAATCGTCGACCGGCTCCAGGTCGGCGCGACGCAGCGAAGACCGGCCTCGTAGAACACGCGGAGTTCCTTCAGGCTCCACGAAATGGGGTCGGCTCCTTCGAACATGAAGACGGAAGCGAAGGCGTCTTCGTCCCATGCCTTGCGCACGTCGGCGACGGTGCGGCAGATGCGGAAGTGGCCGTCGCTGCGGTCGGCGATGCGGAAGACGTCGTTCATCTCGTCGATCGCGTAGCCGGTGGCGTTCATCTCGGCGCGTTCGTTGGAAAGCCAGATCGAGGTGAAGCACCCGCCGAGCCCGCCCTTCATCGCGCGCGGGAGGTCGACGTGGCCGTGCTCGGACTCCACGAGGAGGTCGCGGTCGGGACGTGGATGGGTCCCGCCCGACGTGCCTTTCACCTGGGTGATGAAGTCCTCGTGGCCATCGAAGACGGGCGGGAACTCGCGGTTGAGTGGCGGGATGTCGCTCATTGTTGCTCCTTCTTTCGAACTTCCGC
>CAYYDX010000032.1:9647-33160 GCA_964470735.1 uncultured Anaerolineaceae bacterium | reverse complement strand
GCTTGCGCCGCTCCTTCCACCGTGAGGTCGAGGGCTGCATGACCCAGACCCTTCCCGTCGCGATTGAAGGCAGTCTGGCCGTGCCGGACGAGGAAGATGCTCACTCGTCACGCTCGGGGGCACTGAGTGGCGCCCACAGTCGCTCGATGAACGGAACGAAGCCGATCGAGCGCCAAAACGCCGCTGCCCCAGCGTCGGCGCCGAGTACCGCCATCTCAAAGTGGGCAACCCCGTCCTGCGTACCGGCCCAGTCCGCAACGGCGGCGAACAGGGTTCGGGCGATACCCATTCGCCGGTACCGCTCTTCCACCCAGAGGTAGCCAACGGTCACATGCGTTGCGGGTAGCCGATCTGGCTGGTTCTGCTCAATGCGAGCGCTGATAAACCCGGCGAGGCTCCCATGAACATCGGCGACAAATGCCGCGGATTGGGGGCGCTGGAGAAGTTCGGCAAGGTCGGCGACGAAGTCGTCCTGGTTCACCGGCGCTGGAATAAAGCGGCGGTCGACCGATGCGTTGTGGCGCCTCAGCCGCTGCCAGGCATGGAACAGCGCCGTGGCGTCGTGTAGCCCGGCCCCACGCACCACGGCTTCCGTCACTGGTACTGGCCGGTCCTGCGCCATAGCTCCCTCGCTACCGAATGGTCGTCCAGGACGATGTTCGTTCGGGTAATCAGCGATGCAGTTTGACCGGGAAAGAGCGCCGCGACAATCGCCTCCGGGCGGGCGGTCAACGCCTGGTCCGTCTGGAGGCGCACGTCGAACACCGTTCCGCCGTCAACAGGCGCTGTCCGCAACCAGGCACAGGCCTTACGCAGGTCGTACTCGCGGACACGTTCGCCGCGGTCTTCTTTGAATGGCAGCGAGTCGAGCGCGACGAACGCCTCCGCGGCACGTCTCGCTTCGTCCACACCGATAGGCAGGCTGAACTGGTAATCGCACCAGAGCATCGCGGCCTGGGGCGGCGGCCCATTCGGCGCCACTTCCTCCACTGAGAGCACAGCAAGGTCTTCCGTCGTTTGGAGGGAAAGGCGCTCCGCAAACTCGGTGGCATCAACCTGCTCATCGAGCGTTACTTCCATGACTTCCGCCTCGGATACGAAACCAACCGGGAGAGGCGAAGCGAACGCAAGCTTTGGATGCGGAGTGAATCCCTGGGAGTACGCCAGTGGTAGCTCAGCGCGGCGCAGCGACCGCTCCCACGTACGCAGCACATCCAGGTGCGAAATGTAACGTACGCGCTCGCCCTTTCGAAACCGGACACGGAATCGTTGTTGCGCCATGCCGGCGATCGTACCACCCGGCATCAGTGGAGTACGCCCGCGGCAAGTTCCTCAGCCGCCGTGTGAGGATCCAATTCGCGGCTGGCGACACGATGCACCAGTCCGGCGAGGGCATCCTCGCTCGTTGCCTGGCGAATCCGTTCCAGCAAGATCTGCCGCGCAATCGACAGCACCTGGTGACGGGCATCCTCTTCGCGGTGCTGCGCGAGGATTCCGGAGGACTCGAGGTAGTCGTGGTGCGTCGCGATTGCATCGACGAGTTCGGCGAAGCCTTCACCCTTCGTTGCGACTGTCTTGAGGATCGGAGGGCGGCGAGAACCGGCGGGGGAAAGCGCGAGGAGCGCCCGCAACTGGCTCACGAGAACATCGGCGCCAGGATGGTCGGCTTTGTTGACTACGAGGATGTCGGCGATCTCGATGATGCCGGCCTTCAACGCCTGGATGTCATCGCCCGTACCAGGGTTGTTGACCAGGATGGTGGTCATCGCTGTCCCGGCTATCTCGACTTCGTCCTGACCTGCGCCGATTGTTTCGATGATCACGATGTCGAACCCGAACGCGTCCATCACAGCGACCACATCGGCGATCGACGGGGCCAGGCCACCCAGGGCGCCACGACCCGCCATACTCCGGACGTAGACACCCGGATCCAGTGCCAGATCCTGCATCCGGATCCGGTCTCCCAGGATCGCCCCCTTGGTGAACGGGCTCGAAGGGTCGACGGCGACGATGCCGACGGTCTTGCCGCGCTTGCGATACTCGGCGGCAAGTGCGCCGGTCAGGGTGCTCTTCCCCGAACCAGCGCCGCCGGTAATGCCGACAATGTGGGTTTTCCCGGAATGTGGGAACAGCGCGCGGAGATACTCACGGCCTTCCGGCGTTTCGTTCTCCACCCGGCTAATGATGCGCGCGAGGGCGCGGCGGTCTCCCGCGAGGAATCGTTCGACGAGGTCGTCCACGAACTACTTCTTCGCGTTGTCGTAGACGAACTTCACGATGTCCTGTGTGTTCGTGCCGGGACGGAACACAGCGCTAAACCCAAGCCGCGTGAGCGCCTCCGTGTCTTCTTCCGGGATGATGCCTCCGCAGAAGAGCAGCACATCATCGACCCCACGCCGCTTGAGCTCTTCGACCACGCGCGGAAATAGTTCAAGGTGCGCACCGGAGAGGATGCTTAGCCCGACCACATCGACGTCTTCCTGGAGTGCGGCTTCGGCAATCATTTCCGGCGTCTGGCGAATCCCGGTGTAGATAACTTCGCAACCGCCATCGCGCAAAGCCCGCGCCACAACCTTCGCGCCGCGGTCGTGCCCATCAAGGCCCGGCTTGGCAATCAGTACGCGAATCTGGGCGGTTGTGGTCGTGCTCATGGGTATCCTCGTCGTTATGGTGGCTTGTATGCGAAGCCTACCTGCTGGCCGCGCTTAGCGCTGCACGAGTTGCAGGTTCACTCCGTGTGTCGATTTCATGGAAACGAACGCAACGCCGTTGTTCGGGTCGCCAACACGGGCGCCGAGGCCGCGAAGATGCTCGACCGCCGAATTGATGTCTTCGACTTCGATGGAGAGCATGAACGTGCCCTCTCCTCGATCCTTCGCGAACTGTGCGACCGGGCCAGAATCCGTTGTTGGCTGGATGAACTCGAGGTCACTGCCCCCGACCGGCATGAACGCGTTACGAATGCCCAGGGCAGCTACCTCGCCGCCGCGAGAGGGGTCCGCGGCGAAACCAAAGTTCCTGGCGTACGTGGCAAGTGCAGCATCGAGGTCGCTCACGACGATACCCACGTGGTCGATGCGCTTGGCCTTCATCGATCCCCCTCAACCGGCAGTGCGTTGTACTGGATCATGGCAAACGGCACGCCGCTGGTGCCATTCTTGACCGTGGCAATCTTCGCGCCAGGCTGCACGGCCTTCGTCGGGTCGCCGACCGTATAGCCCTTTTCTCGGAGTTCCGCCACCGAGGCGTCGATGTCGTCGACGGCAACCACCATGCCCCAGAGTTTCGCCTTCACTTCGTCGCCGGGCTTCACTTCGGGCGGCCCGGCGAACTCCAGGATGACTTCGTTCAGTTTCGCGAACGCGAGTTGCGCGGATGTGCCGGGCCGGATCATTTTTCGCTTGATCTCTATCCCGAGGTTGTCCGAAAACGTCTGTGCGACAGTCGAACTGTCGTTCGAGGAGATGACGATGTGGTCGATGTGCGTCGGCTTCACCGCCATCTCAGTGGCCTTCAGCCAGCGGGGTTGCGAACTCGACGAGGACGCCGTGATTTGACTTCGGATGGAGGAAGCAGATCATGCCCGCGAGGCCGAGCCGTGGCTTCTGGTCGATGAGTTCGATGCCCTTCGCTCGCGCACCATCCAGTTCCGCATCCACGTCGTCGGATTCGAAGCAGATGTGATGCATTCCTTCTCCGCGAGACTGCAGAAAGCGGGCCACGCCGGTGTCGTCGCGAGTTGGCTCGAGCAGTTCAATCTCGGAGCCACCGATCTCCAGCAGAACCCCGCGGACTCCCTGGTCCTCGATCACTCGGTCAGCGGTAACCTTCAGCCCGAGGGCGTCACGGTAGAATTTCATCGCCTCGTCGGCGCTTTGTACCACCACGCCAACGTGGTGAATCTTGGTCAGCATGCCTGGGGACTCCTCAGCGTAATCAGCCCGTTGCCCGGGGCCGGATGCGGTGTTCGTTTTCGAGACCTGCAAGAATCGCGGCCATCCGGTGCCAGTGCTCGCGGTCGTGTTCGATGGCAAGGCGCACCACCGCGCCAGCGAGGCTCCCGTCGCCAATCAACGCTTCGTCTGAAAACTGCTCAAGTTCGTCGAGCAGCCGAGTTCGGCCGCCGCGTAGCTGCTCGAGGATGCTCCAGAAATTCAGGTCGCGCTTGCGTTCGACGTGGTCCTGGCTCCACTGGCTGCGATGGTCGGTATCAATGGCGAAGATGCCGGGGTGTTCGCCCGCGCGGATCTCCCGCAACGCCGTGACGTACTCCGCCTCCCAGCTCGCGACGTGGCCGACAATGTCCTTGAGCGACCACTCATCGATGAACGGCCGGTCAATATCGCGGATGCGGCATGTCTCGATGTTGCGAATGAGCTGGTTCCGCTCCACCTCGAGTTCGTGCATGAGCCTGCGGCGTTCGTCGCTCAGGGTGCGTGTGTCGTCGTCGGTCATTAGATAAACACCGGTTCCCGTTGCTCGCCCCAGACTTTGCGGAGGCGATGGCTGATCTCGCCAAGCGTCACCCTCGCCTCAACGCAATCGACCATGATCGGCAAGAGGTTGTCGGCGCCGCGAGCGCCGTTCTCCAGGCGGGTGAGGAGCGCTTCAACCGCCCCATTGTCTCTCGAAGCGCGCAGCTTTGCGAGTTTCGCGGCCTGTTTCTGGCCCAACGACGGATCGACCCGAAGGAGGTCGGGCGCCGTCTCCTCCACGCTCACGAAGTCGTTCACGCCGACGATCACGCGTTCCTTGCTCTCGATCTGCATCTGGAAGCGGTACGCAGCGTCCTGGATCTCCCTCTGTTGGAAGCCGCGCTCGATCGCAACCAGTGAGCCACCCATGTCATCGATGGTCTTGATGTACTCTCTCGCTTCGGCTTCGAGGCGGTTCGTCATGTCCTCGACGAAGTAGGAGCCGCCGAGCGCATCGGCGACGTCGCCGACGCCATTTTCGTACGCCAGGATCTGCTGCGTGCGAAGTGCGATCTGCACCGCCTTCTCGGTTGGCAAGGCGAGTGCCTCGTCCATCGAGTTCGTGTGGAGCGACTGCGTCCCTCCGAGCACGGCGGCAAGCGCCTGCACGGCGGTACGGACGATGTTGTTCTCGGGCTGCTGCGCCGTAAGTGTGGCCCCGCCGGTCTGGGTGTGGAACCGGAGCATCTGCGAGCGTGTGCTCTTTGCGTTGAAGCGCTCCTTCATGATGCGCGCCCAGAGTCGCCGCGCAGCACGAAACTTCGCTACTTCTTCGAGGAAGTTATTGTGACAGGCGAAGAAGAAGCTCAGGCGGCCGGCGAAGTCGTCCACATCGAGGCCGGCCGAGATGGCGGCATCAACGTAGGCGATGCCGTCGGCCAGCGTGAAGGCGATCTCCTGCGCGGCGGTGCAGCCTGCTTCGCGCATGTGGTAGCCGGAGATCGAAATCGTGTTCCACTGGGGAACGCTGTCCTTGCAGTAGGCGAAGATGTCCGTGATGAGCCGCATGCTCGGCTGGGGCGGATAGATGTACGTCCCTCGAGCAATGTATTCCTTGAGGATGTCGTTCTGGACAGTGCCACCCAGCTTGTCCGGCGAAATGCCCTGCTTCTTGCCAACCGCCACATAGAGCGCAAGTAAAATCGACGCCGTCGCATTGATGGTCATCGAGGTGGTGACTTTGTCCAGCGGAATCTGGTCAAAGAGCGTGAGCATGTCTTCGATCGAGTCGATCGCGACGCCCACCTTCCCGACCTCGCCGCGCGCCATCGGGTCGTCCGAGTCATAGCCGATCTGGGTTGGCAGATCGAAAGCAACTGAGAGACCGGTTTGGCCCTGGGAAAGCAGGTATCGGTAGCGCTGGTTCGACTCTTCGGCGGTGCCGAAACCGGCGTACTGGCGCATCGTCCAGAAGCGGCCACGGTACATGGTCGGCTGGATGCCCCGTGTGAACGGGTACTCTCCGGGGAATCCCAACTCGGCGCCCGCATCCCAGCCGTTCAGATCGTCGGCCGTGTACACGGGCTCGATTGGGAGCTTGCCCGTGGTTTCGAACGATTTGAACCGTTCTGGGGCACGTTCAATGGCTTTGGCGTAGGGGCCCTGCAGCCACTCGCGTTTCGTGGTGATAGGCATCGTTGCGGCGACTCCGGAAGGCAGACGGATGCGCCGGCGCCGGCGCGTCATTGTCCGAAGTATATGAGTGCCTAATTACCGCGGCAAACCTACGGGTCGATCGTGTCCCGGGACTTCTCCCGCAGACGGCGCAGACGCTCGGCTTCGAAATCGACCGGCGGCCGGATGATGGCCAGGTGGCGCCGGCGCTCGTGGAGGTCGTCGTCGTAGGTATGAACGCGTTGTGCTTCTGCCATACCTCTATGTTCGGCAGCCAAACCAGAGCGGCACAATCGGGTGGTTGCCCGATTCTCGAATACCGCCGCCCATGAGCTGGGATAGGGAACCGGATGGCACATAAATAGGGACTTTACCTCTTGACATTTCTTTCTATAATCACGGGACACCCGGAAGTGGGGCCGGGTTCGGGGGCACGTGCGCTACGAGACTGCTCGGCCATTCTTGAGTTGTTTACTTGTGGCTCCACCGTCGGTGGAGTCGCTGCCGCTCACTCGCGCCTTGCACAGCGGAGGCATTGCTGTGCTGGAGCGCGAACCAAACCGGACGGCGTTGGATCTCGCGCTGTCGCGGGAATTCGACGTCGTCGCCTGGTACATCGACCCGCGTTCCGCCGCCTCACCGATCTCGCTGACGCAGCTTGCCGCCCGGGGAATCCCGCTTGTTGCGCTGTTCGATGACGCCAGCCCCGAACTCGTGGCCGAAGCACTTGCCGCCGGCGCCGACGCCTGCCTGGCCATTTCCACCGACAGCCGGGTGGTCGTTGCGCAGGTGCACGCGGTGCTTCGGCGAGCAGGAGCGTATGATTCAAAATCCGGCGAGAGCTCCGGTCTGCTTCAGGTTGGGGACCTCACCGTCGATGTAGATAGATGCGAGGTGCAACGCGCGGGCGCATTCGTAGCGCTCACCGCTTCGGAATACCGGATAGTTGAGTTCATGGCACGCAACGCGGGCCGCGTCCTCAAGCCACACGAGATTCTGAACGCGGTGACAACTGACTACGAATACCTCCCGCGGGAAGCGCAGGATGTATTGAAGGTGTACGTCCGCCGCATCCGGCGAAAGCTGGAACCCGACGAAATTGAGCCGCGCTACCTGGTAACAGCGCGCGGATTCGGGTACCGGCTGGAAGGTGGGGTTTCAAATCCCACCACTCGGAGCGCTGCGACAATCGCCTGAAACCCCGCTTCCGCTCCGTGGCAATTCGCCGGGAGGAACGGGTGAGTGATCAGGGCAACGGCCCGGAGGATTTCCTGCTGGAACGGCTAAATGAAGCCGCCTCGGGTGATGCCGCGATCCGCGCCCTGCGGCGTCGTTATGACATGCTCAGAAACGACTACGAGGGACTGCTCGACCGCCTCGGTGAGCTTGAAGAACGACTGGTAGACTCTCCGCCTCCGACTACAGCGTTCGAGCAGGCGCCAGCGGGGGTGTCAACAAGCATCGCTGAAGCGATCACGGCCCCACTGCTGCGGCTCCGGGACGAGTATCTCGCCGCTGCCGGAAGCATCCAGACCGTCGTGGGGGGGCTTGAGGGCCTCGCCGCGGGGTTCAAAGGCCAGCACAGGTCAGCTCCCGTGCCACCGCCACCGGTCGCCCCCGATGCAGCGGATCCCGCTCGTGACATCGAACCCCGCACGCGCAAGACGCAGATCGAAGTCAAGGGGAGTGGCTTTGGCGAACTTCTCGACTTCCAAGAGCGTCTCTCGCAAGTCCCCGGCGTCTCCCGAGTCTCGATCAGCGCCATCGACAATGAGCGCGCCACGCTCGTGGTCGAACTGGAACACCGCGGAGGGTAACGGGGGCGCACCCGCATGCTCTACAGTGCGGCGGGAGGATGGGAACGTGGACATCGAACGCTACAACGCCGACTGGCTCGCCGCCTGGAGCCGCAAGGACACCGAGGCGTTGCTCACCTTCTACGCGGAAAACGCCACCTACAAGGATGGTCAGGTCCCTGCGGGTGTTACCGGGCACGTCGCCCTGCGCAACTACCTGAACGGACTATTCGCGGCGACCCCACCCAAGGAGTACGTACCGGAGACCACGTGGCCCATCCCCGGTGGCTACTGCGGTCGATGGAACTGCGAGTTCCGCCTCCCCAACGGAAGCCAACGCGCCATCCGCGGCTTCGACCTCGTCCTTATCGAAGGCAGCAAGATTACCTACAACGAGGTGTATACCCACAACCTACCCGCGTAGCGCCCGGCGCAGACTGCGCGTCACCTTGACCGTCAGGCCGGGCCGAACCTACGATGGCCAACTGTTGCTGAGGTAGCTCAGATGGTAGAGCACGGCACTGAAAATGCCGGTGTCCCCAGTTCGATCCTGGGCCTCAGCACCACCTTGATAGATTCAGAGCCCGGCGTTGTCGTCGGGCTCTTTTTGTTGTGCGTGTGGGGGTGACGGCCGGCCCTCTTTTGGTCACCAGCCGGTGAGTCATACGTCGCGCCGAACCCCGGCCACATCCCGGAGCCTCTCGGTAAGGAAGTGGCCGCCGCGGCGCATCGACCAGGTCTGGGACGTTAGCCGAGCGATGCGCGACGGGGGGATGGTGGGCCTACCGGGATTCGAACCCAGGACCGACCGGTTATGAGCCGGCTGCTCTCACCGCTGAGCTATAGGCCCGCTTGCACGACCCGAGTATACGGAGAGGCGGCCAGCCGCGGGAACTCGCGAGAAACAACACAGGCCGGACACGTTGTCCGGCCTGTGCTCACTACCGATTCTGGCTCGCAACTACCAGCGGCGGCCCTTGCCGCCACCGCGTTCGCGATTGCGGTCGTTCCAACCGCCACGGCCGCCACCGCCGCCACGGCCGCCGTCGAAACCACCTCCGAAATCGCCGAAGCCACCACCACCGCCGCCACGATCGCCGCCACGGTCGCGGTAACCACCACCACCACCGCCGCCGCCAAAGCCACCGCCGGGACGCCCACCGCCACCGAAGCCTCCGGAAGGCCGTCCGCCACCGAAACCACCGCCACCGCCGGAAAGCGTGCGGGGCTGCGGCTGGAAGCAGTCGCTGCAGTAGACCGGGCGGTCGCCACGGGGTTCAAAGGGGACTTTCGCTTCTTTGCCACAGGAGGCGCATACAGCGTCGAAAAGTTGCCGAGGGGGCCGGCGGTCACCACCACCAAACGAGCCACCGGCGTCGCCATTCTGTTGCTTCTTCAGCCGACGGCAGTTCGGACAGCGCCGGGGTTCCCGCGTGAAACCTTTCGAAGCATGAAATTCCTGTTCACCCGCGGTGAACACGAACGACTCGCCGCAATCACTGCAGACGAGCGTCTTGTCGGTGTAAGACACCCGATAGACCTCCTGGACTAACCAAACCTGAGAATTTTCTGGGACCTACGGGCCAATCGAGCGCCGACAGAATGACCTAGCCTCTCCGTGAGGCCGATGGAACGCGGGTACCTGCGCTCAGAGTACATGCGAGCAATCCACTTGTCATCAAGTGAATGTCACCAATTCCGGGGTTTCCACCCAAATCACCAGCCGAACGATCTATACTCTGGTCAGTCGCCCATCGATTCGCCAGTCCGGGCCCAACGGTCCCCTCCCGGGGAAGTCGCGGAAGCTGGTGAGGCGGCAGCGCCGGGCATCCGTCCCGGAGAGGGCCCAAGTACCGCCACGATTGTGGAAGGAGGCTTGGGACATGGGATTTTCTCCGCCCCGCTCATCACCGCCCTTGTGATCCGTGCTCGATCATTTCGCCCTCGCGCCATGTCACCGGCGCCGTTCGTCACAAGGACACGTTATGCATCCTGATAGCTTTGGAACGAAGTCCACACTCACCTCGGGTGGGACGCAGTACACCTGGTACTCTCTCGAAGCACTCCGATCACATATTCCCAACGTCGCGAATCTGCCTGTTTCGCTGCGCATCCTGCTCGAAAACCTGCTTCGCCTCGAGGATGGTCGTGCTGTCACAAGCGACGATATCCAGGCCCTGGCATCGTGGAAGCCAAACTCTGGCGATGACCGCGAGATCGCCTTCACGCCTGCGCGCGTCTTGCTGCAGGACTTCACGGGGGTCCCCGTGATCGTCGACCTCGCTGCCATGCGTGACGCAATCCAGGCGCTCGGCGGTAACCCGTCGCAGATCAATCCGCTCCAGCGCGTCGACCTCGTCATCGACCACTCGGTGCAGGTCGACAACTTCGGAACCGCCAACGCGTTCGCGCTCAACGTCGAGCGCGAGTTCGTGCGCAACCAGGAGCGGTACCAGTTCCTCCGCTGGGGTCAGCAGGCGTTCGCGAACTTCCGCGTCGTTCCCCCGGGCACAGGCATCGTCCACCAGGTGAACCTGGAGTACCTGGCGTCGGTCGCATTCACGCGCGAAGAAAGCGGTGAGCAGACCGTCTACCCGGATTCCCTCGTGGGCACCGATTCCCACACGACCATGATCAACGGCCTCGGCGTGCTCGGCTGGGGCGTCGGCGGCATCGAAGCCGAAGCCGCGATGCTTGGTCAGCCCGTGGCGATGCTGATCCCCGAGGTTGTCGGGTTCAAGCTCACGGGCAAACTCCCGGAGGGCGCCACAGGCACCGACCTCGTCCTGCGAGTCACGGAGATGCTCCGCAAGAAGGGCGTGGTCGGGAAGTTCGTCGAGTTCTATGGCACCGGCCTCACCGGGTTGCCGCTCGCGGCCCGCGCCACCATCGCGAACATGGCCCCCGAGTACGGCGCAACGATGGGTTTCTTCCCCGTCGACGCCGAGACGTTGAACTACCTGAGGTTCACCGGCCGCGACGAATCGCTCGTCGAACTGGTTGAGGCTTTCACGAAGGCGCAGGGCATCTTCCGCACCGACGAGACGCCGGACCCGGTGTTCAGCGACTCGCTCGAACTGGACCTGGGCGAGATCGAACCAGCCATGGCCGGGCCTCGCCGGCCGCAGGACCGAATCCCGCTCAAGCATCTGAAGGCCGATTGGGAGAAGTCGCTGCTTGAGAGCATCGACCCATCCAAAAAGAACGCCGTCGCACACATCAACAACAGCGTGACGTTTGATATCACTCACGGCTCCGTCGTGATCGCCGCCATCACGAGTTGCACAAACACGTCGAACCCGGAAGTGATGCTGGGTGCGGGCCTTGTCGCGAAGAAGGCGGTCGAAAAAGGCCTGAAGACGCCGCCGTGGGTGAAGACGAGCCTGGCGCCTGGCTCGCAGGTGGTCACCGATTACCTGAACGAAGCAGGGGTGACGCCGTACCTCAATCAGCTGGGGTTCAACCTCGTCGGCTACGGCTGCACAAGTTGCATCGGAAACTCGGGGCCGCTCGAAGAGCACATCAGCACGGCGATCAAGGAGTCAGACCTCGTCGCCGCAGCGGTGCTCAGCGGGAACCGCAACTTCGAAGGCCGAGTGAACCCAGACACGCGAGCCAACTACCTCGCGTCGCCGCCGTTGGTGGTCGCCTATGCGCTCGCCGGCCGTATGGATTTCGACCCGTACACCGAACCGATCGGCCAGGGGACGGACGGCCCTGTCTTTCTTCGAGACATCTGGCCAACTCAGGACGAAGTCGCCGCGGCCATCAGAACCTCCGTACGGTCCGACATGTTCAAGTCGCGCTACGCAGAAGTATTCAAGGGCGAGGAGCGTTGGCGCAGCCTGGAAACCCCAACCGGCGACCTCTTCAAGTGGGACGAGTGGTCCACCTACATCAAGAAGCCACCGTACTTCGATGGCATGACGATGACGCCGCCACCTGTGACGGATATCTCTGGCGCGCGCGTTCTGGTCATGGTTGCCGATTCGGTCACCACGGATCATATTTCGCCGGCGGGCAATATCAGCCTGAACAGCCCGGCCGGCATCTACTTGCGCGAGATGGGCGTGGCGCGTGAGGACTTCAACCAGTACGGCTCGCGGCGCGGGCACGACGAGGTCATGGTTCGTGGCACCTTCGCGAACATCCGTCTACGCAACGAACTCGCGCCCGGCACGGAAGGCGGCGTGACGCAGCACCTTCCCGAAGGCGACGAGATGTCTATCTTCGACGCATCGGTTCGCTACAAGGCCGAAGGCGTGCCTCTGCTCGTGCTCGCCGGCAAGGAGTACGGCACGGGTTCGTCACGAGACTGGGCCGCGAAGGGCGTGAATCTCCTCGGCGTCCACGCCGTCATTGCTGAGAGCTACGAGCGCATCCACCGGAGCAACCTTGTCGGCATGGGCGTGCTGCCACTGCAGTACCTCGCCGGTCAAAGCCGGGCGTCGCTCGGGCTTACCGGGCGCGAAAGGTACGAAATCCACGGAATTGCGGACGGACTGGCGCCTGGCCGCAGGCTCCCGGTCACTGCAACCGCCGACGACGGCAAGGTAACCGCTTTCGAGGTTGTTTGCCGCATCGACACGCCGGTCGAGCTCGACTACTACAAGCACGGCGGCATCCTGCAGTTCGTCCTGCGCCAGTTGGCTTCCCACTAGACCGAAGGGGCCCGCCAGGTGGCGGGCCTCTTCCCAGTTCCATCACCAACCTACGAAAAGGACTCCCACCACGATGGCAAAGATCAAAGTCACCAACCCGGTCGTTGAACTTGATGGCGACGAGATGACCCGCATCATCTGGCAGTTCATCAAGGACAAACTGATCCTTCCCTACCTCGACGTCGAGTTGCTCTACTTCGACCTGGGCATCGAACACAGAGATCAGACGAACGACCAGGTCACCATCGACGCGGCCGAGGCGATTAAGAAGCACGGCGTCGGGGTGAAGTGTGCGACCATCACGCCGGACGAGGCCCGCGTGAAGGAGTTCAATCTCAAGTCGATGTGGAAGTCTCCGAACGGGACCATTCGCAACATCCTCGGTGGTGTCATCTTCCGGGAGCCAATCGTCTGTTCGAACATTCCAAGGCTCGTGCCTGGCTGGACGAAGCCGATCGTCATCGGGCGCCACGCCCATGCCGACCAGTACAAGGCCACGGATTTTCGCGTGCCCGGCGCCGGGACAGTGACAATCACCTACACGCCCGACGACGGTGGGGCGCCGATGCAATTGGAAGTCGCGAAGTTCAGCGGGTCCGGCATCGCGATGGGCATGTACAACTACGACGATTCGATCCGGGACTTCGCACGGGCTTCGCTGCGCTACGGCCTGGATCGCAAGTACCCGGTCTACCTCTCCACCAAGAACACCATCCTTAAGGCATACGACGGGCGCTTCAAGGACCTCTTCCAGGAGGTGTTTGAGACCGAGTTCAAAGCCGACTTCGACGCGGCAGGCCTGACCTACGAGCATCGGCTTATCGACGACATGGTCGCTGCCTCGCTGAAGTGGGAGGGCGGTTACGTCTGGGCTTGCAAGAACTACGACGGCGACGTTCAGTCCGACACAGTGGCCCAGGGCTACGGCTCGCTCGGCCTGATGACGTCTGTCCTGCTCACTCCGGACGGGAAGACCTGCGAAGCCGAAGCGGCGCACGGGACGGTGACCCGGCACTACCGGGCGCATCTTCGCGGCGAGAAGACTTCGACGAACCCGATCGCCTCGATCTTCGCGTGGACGCAGGGGCTTTCGTTCCGCGCGAAACTCGATGGGACGCCCGATGTCGCGCGTTTCGCGGAGACGCTGGAAAAGGTCTGCGTCGAGACGGTGGAGGGCGGCGAAATGACCAAGGACCTCGCCATCCTTATCTCGCCGGATTCACCATGGCTCACGACGGAGGGTTTCCTCGACGCGCTCGACAGGAACCTCCAGAAGAAGATGGCTGCCTGGTAGGAATCGGTACTGGCTTGCCGGGAGCTGTTCCCCCGGCAGGCTGAGTCCCTAAGCGAGCGGCGCCAGCGAGAGCAGGCGTCGGACTTCGACTCCATCATCCAGGTCAGGCCAAAATACCGCGAAACCTCCCGGCTCAACGGCCCAGTTCTGCCGCTGCTCGTTGGTCGCGTTAGCAAGCCACCGCAGCCATGGCAACCGGCTCATGGTCACCGCTACGGTCCGTCCGTCTGAGAGTTCGAGACGCAACTCGTCTCCTGTGACGTCGACACGAACCGCTGCCACTTCGGCTTCAGAACTCGAGACGGGCAAAGTACTCATGCCAGGCCTCCAGGAACTCCTCTCTATGCTCCGCACAGATCTTGAGCACCTCTCTGATCTGTGACTGAGTGTAGCCGTGGGTATGTTGCAATGCCATTGGGCTCAGCCAAATCTTGGCCTCGGAGGCGCCGCGCAACACATGAATGTGAGCAGGTTCGACACCGTCCGACGAGTAGAACCGAAATGCATAGCCCTCGTATCGGAAAGTGGGCATGCACCTACGCCCTCGTCCGCTCGAACCAGATTCCACCTTCCGGTCCTTCCCCGTGGCGCGGTGAGAAGCCCATCCGCGCCCAAAAGTACGCGGAGAGTCCGAGGTCCGGGTGTGCCCACGCCCGGACGCACGGTATCCCCGCGCTCTCACACGCGAGGGCCAGGAGGCGGGCCGCCTCAGAACCGGCCCCGTAACTGCGGTACGGCGCATCGATGCAGAGCGAGTCGACCGTCAACGCGTGCTCCTGGCGCGTCAGCGAAATGGTGCCGACAGTCTCGCCGTTCGGTTTTCGAAGGATGGCATAGCCGGCAGCTGTAGCCGAGAGGCCGAATCGCTCGCCGTCCACTCGCGCCGGAAGGATCCACCCACTCATTGCGCGAGCCACTCCCGGGTGTGGTGAGCGACAACGCTTGCTGGCGCTTTCAGCCGGGTGCATGCGGGCAGAGAGTCGATGAACTGCTTGCCGTAACGCTTCTCCCACACGCGCCGGTCCAGCAACGCGACCACCCCCCGGTCCGTCCGGTCGCGAATCAGGCGCCCGAACCCCTGCCGGAACTTCAGGATGGCGGCCGGCAGTGAGTATTCGCCGAATGGGTCGGCGTACTGCTCGGAGCGCGCCTTGAACACAGGGTCGCTTGGGACGCCGAAGGGGAGACGCGTGATCATCAGGAGCGAGAGTGCATCACCGCGGATGTCCACACCCTCCCAGAAGCTCGAAGTTCCAAGAATCAGCGTTCGCGGGTTCTCGCGCAGTTGTTCGGTGAGCCGCTTGGGCGAGCCATCGACGCCTTGCGCCAGGGCGAGAATGCCCGCGGCCTCGAGTTCCGGCCGCACGAGGTCGGCGACTCGCCGCAGCGCCGCATTCGAAGTGAACAACGCAAGCGCCCGGCCTTCGGATGCCAGCGTCAGGTCGATCACGCCCTTCGCCACACCTTCGAGGTAGTTCCGATCCGATGGGTCCGGGACGTCCTCGACAGCCGAAAGAAGGGTCGAAGAGGCGTAGTCGAACGGCGACCCGAGTTGGAGCATCTCGGGGCTTTCGAACCCCAGGCGCTTCGCCGCGAACGTCATGTCGTTGTTCGCACTGAGGGTTGCACTGGTTGCCACGACCACGCGCCGCTTGGAAAGCAGGTCCTCCCAGAGTCTCGGACCGACATCGAGCGGCGCCACGTTGAGCGTGCCCGTCGAATCGCGATCCCGTCCCGCCCACAGGATGAGATCGTCAGCAGTCGAACCAAGCAGTTGCAGGGCGAGGGAGTGAATGTCAGCAACCTTTCGAAGCGCCGCGTCGATTTCGCCCGCCAACGTCTCGGCCCCTTCGATCGGCGCCTCGGATACGCTCTTCCGGGCCGTCACGCCTTTCGCCTCCAACTCACGAAGGGCCGTTTCGAACACGCGCCAGGATTCCTCGACGTCCTCCCAGGTCTCACTGTGCCGGACACCCGCGGTAATGAGCAGCCGCTCGTCGTCACCCGACTTCGTCAGGAGACGTGCGAGCGACTCGAAGAACGGGCGCGCATGTTCGGTGCAACGCACCACGGACTCCTCGAGTCCACGGCCAATCAGGCCGAACGACTCCTCGGGGAGGGTGCGCAGCAACGTGATGACACCACCTTCTCGATGTTCTCGCGATTGCCGCCGGTGGACCCCGTCGAGCGCATCAATGGTCTTGCGCAGGCTGAGACTCCCGCCGAACTGTGTGGTCGCAACGTCCTCCAGGTTGTGCGCCTCATCGATGATCAGGTGGTCGAACTCTGGCAGTGCACTGCCACCGGCGACGAGATCGGCGAGCAACAGCGCGTGGTTTACCACCAGGATGTGCGCCGACTCTGCGGCGTGGCGAGCGCGCTGCAGGAAGCAGTTCCCTTCGCGCACGAAACGGTCCTGTCGTTGCAGGCAATCGGTGTCCTGCGCGGAAAAGCGCTGCCAGGTGACCCACTCGGTCGGGTCGAGGTTCAACTCGGAGCGGTCGCCAGTCTCCGTTTCGCCGAGCCAGACGAGCATCGCGGCGCTGAGTCGCGCAAAGTCCGGGTCGCCGAGGCCGGATGCGTAATTCGCGACCCAACGGCGCATACAGAGGTAGTTCGAACGGCCCTTCAGCAGCGTGGCACGAAACTCATCCGGGTCGTTGATCACCCCGGCCGCCATCAGGACTGACCGTAGGGCCGGAATATCCTTCGAGAGGAGTTGTTCCTGGAGTGCGATCGTGTTCGTACTGACCACCACGCGCTCACCGTTCTTGATCGCGTGCAGTGCCGCAGGGAGCAGGTAGGCCATCGACTTCCCAACCCCAGTACCGGCTTCGACCAGCCAGTGACCGCCACGGCCGAATGCAACGCGGACCGCCTCCGCCATTTCCAGCTGTTGGGGGCGCTCTTCGAATCCATCCAGGACACCCGCCGCGACCCGGAACACTTTCGCGACTTCCGGTGGAGTCACGGCTTTTCGGGGCTGGCGGGGCGTTAGAGCCGGGCTCTCCGGCGCCGGACGGAGGGACGGGAGGTGAGTTCCCGGTGCGCTGCGATCCCACTCCTCCCCGGCGATGACCTGCGCGAGCAGCGGGTCGTGGATGGCGACGAAGCGGGCAAGCTGACTCCGCTGGGCCGCAGGCAGCGCCTCGGCGACCCGGAGGAGGCCTGTGAACACCGCCGCGGCGGTGCGGGCATCGCTCAGCGCCCGGTGGTGATCAACCGCCTCCAGGCCAAGCGACGATGCAACCTCGGCGAGGCCATGGCCCCGTAGCGCGGGTAGCAGGTAACGGGCCATCTCCGCCGTGTCGATCGCCCGAACCGCCAGGTTCACCTTCTCCCCCGCCAGGTAGCGCAGGTCGAAGCCGATGTTATGTCCGATCACCGTACTTCCACCGACGAATCGCTCAAGTTCCGCCCGAATCGATGCCAGGCGCGGCGCACGTGCTGTCATCTCGTTCGTCACGCCGGTGAACCGCTCGATGAACGCCGGCACTGGTCTGCCGGGATTCACCACCGACGTGAATGTCTCGAGTTCCGTCCCGGAGGCGTCGAACCTTGAGGCGCCGACTTCGATGATGCGGTCGTGTTCCGGGTCGAGTCCGGTGGTTTCGAGGTCAAGGGCGACATAGCTGGTCATAAGTCGAACATGCGTGCGGATGTCATCCGAGTCTACGGGCTGAACTGCCACCACGCGACACTCTCACGCCGCCCCGACAGCCGATGTCCAGAAGGGAGAAATATCTTGCACCTGCGCCATTGAGAGGGCTCACGCGGGACGCGTAGAATCCGGCTCAGACTGCTGGTCTTATCTATAGCTGTGGAGGTCCGGATTTATGAAGGTGTATGCCACCGAAGACATCCGTAACGTGGTCCTGGTTGGACACGGCAGCGTCGGAAAGACGATGCTCGCCGAGGCGGCGCTTTACGAGAGCGGCGGAACCACCCGTCTCGGGACCATCCAGGACCAGAACACCGTTAGCGACTACGACGAAGACGAGCACAAGCGAAAGTTCAGCCTCAACCTGGCCATCGTGCCCGTCGAGTGGGAGGGGCGGAAGATCAACTTTGTCGATACCCCCGGCTACGCCGACTTCATCTCCGAAGTCATCTGCGGCGCCAACGCCGCCGATATGGCGCTGGTGGTCGTGGATGCGGTCTCCGGCCCCGAAGTCGGTACCGACCGCACATGGAACATCACCGAAAAGCTCGGCCTGCCACGGATGATCGTGGTCAACCGGATGGACCGCGAAAACGCGAATTTCGACCAGGTGCTGCAGCAGCTCCAGCAGCGTTGGGGCCACCGGGTCATGCCGATGCAATTGCCTATCGGCGCCCACGACACCTTCAACGGCATCGTCGACTTGCTGCACATGAAGGCGTACGTCGGCGAGAATGCCGACGAAGCCGACATCCCTGCCGACCTCGTGGATCACGCGACCGAACTGCGCGCGGCACTCATCGAGGGCATCGTCGAAACCGACGAAGACCTGATGGCGAAGTACTTTGCCGATGAGGAGTTGAGCGAGGACGAACTCCGGAAAGTGCTCCATGGTGGACTCGACCACGGCCTCATCATCCCGGTCGTCTGCGCGTCCGCCACAAAGCTCATCGGCGTGCGCCAATTGCTGCACAACATCGCGTTCAGCGGACCTTCGCCACTCGACCGCGACCCGTTCAACACCGGCAACGCTCAGCTTACGGCGGATTCCAACGCACCTACGGCTGCGCACGTCTTCAAGACCGCCGCGGACCCATTCGTAGGCAAACTTACCTACCTCCGTGTTGCCTCCGGAACCGTGAAATCGGACAGCCACCTGTGGAATACCAATAAGCAGGCCGACGAGCGCCTCGGCACGCTGTATGTGCAGCGCGGCAAAGAGCAGCTCGCTGTGCCCGAACTCCGCGCGGGCGACATCGGCGTGGTCGCAAAACTGGCGCAGACTGCCACGGGCGACACGCTCGGTGCGAAGGAACTTGGGGCGCAGTTCCCGCCGATCGAGTTCCCGAACCCGGTATTCAGCATGGCAGTTCACCCGGCATCGAAGGGCGCGGTCGACAAGCTCGGCACGAGCTTGCAGCGGCTCATTGAGGAAGACCCCGGCCTACGGCTAAGCCGCGACGCGTCATCCGCGGAGATCATCCTGGCCGGCCTCGGCGACGCCCACCTCGACGTCACGATCGAACGGCTTAAGCGGAAGTTCAACGTCGACGTTGAGCTCAGCCTTCCACGAGTTCCCTATCGCGAGACTGTCTCGAAGAAGGCCCAGGCCGACTACACGCACAAGAAGCAGACTGGCGGCCACGGGCAGTACGCTCGTGTGCTCCTCGAAGTCGAACCACGGCCCCGGGGATCGGGCCTGCAGTTCGGCGAACGAGTCGTTGGCGGTTCGGTGCCCAAGGAGTTCATCCCGGCGGTCGAGAAAGGCGTGAACGAGGCCGCGCACCTCGGGGTATTCGCGGGGTACGAACTTACGGACTGCCAGATCACGCTGCTCGACGGCAAACACCATCCGGTCGACTCAAGCGAAATGGCATTTAAGCTGGCGGCCTCGCAGGCGCTCAAGGAAGCCATTAATGGCAGCGGCGGGACGCTCCTCGAACCCATCATGAACATTAAGGTGTTCGCCCCAGATTCGAACGCCGGCGATGTCGTGAGCGACCTGAACACCAAGCGCGCAAAGATCCACGGGATCAACCCCGAGGGTGGTATGAGCGTCATCGATGCCGAGGTGCCGCTGGCCGAGGTGCAACGGTACGCGTCGGACTTGCGGTCGATCACGCAGGGGCGCGGCGTGTTCGAACTGGAGTTCGACCACTACGGCGAAGTACCTCACCAGGCTGCGCAGAAGGTCATCGAGGCCCACAAGAAGGCGGTCGAAGAGGCACACGCAGGACACTGAATCGTCTTAGTGCTGGCCCTCCGCACTCACCCCGGGCAGCACTGCCCGGGGTATCGGCCCCTGCGGCGTCGGCGATGGAGTCTGTGTTCGCGGCGTGCCGCCGCCGCCTCCGGAGGCGGTGACGGTGACGTTAAACGTCACCGCGCTTCCGCCCCCGAGTAAGGGATCGATGATCACCGTGCCAGTGTGCATGCCAGCGGTCAGGTACGTGGGGTCAGCGGTGATTTGAAGCACGCTGTCAGCGCCGGCCGTCGTCGCTCTCGGTTTCGTTTGGGTCACAACAACGACGTCCGTGCCGAGGGCAACGCCGCCATCGATGATGCGCCCGTCAGGGTCGCCCGGGTGTCGCACCTGGATCCAGTCGGCAGAGGTGCGAACCCGGAACGGTGCGATGCCCGTCCCGCTGTTGTGGACGACCACGTCAGACGAGGTCGCCGAGGTCGCGGTGGCAGTCAGCACAACGGCCGTCTTCCCGGTGATGAGGATGGATGGATCACCAAGGAAGTAGGCCGCGTCGCCTGGCGAAGGCGCTGGCGTGGTGTCGTTATGCGGAGTAGTTGGGAAGTCCATTGTTGGACAACCACCGCTGAAGCCGTTGTCCTCACAACTCTGGAACTTTGCCGGGGTCATGGCTGCAGCAATCTCTGGTGAACTCAGGTTCGGCATCGAGAACACCTGCGGTTGCCAGATGCGGCCGGCAGGGTTCACAGGCGCGTCCGGATCCGGTTCGGGCAATGGCTTTGCCAGGAAGTCATCGGCCGCCCAGCCACTGATTGTCCCGAGTTGCACATTCCACCAGACCAACCCCGACCCGCTTTGTGGGCCGCCAAGGATGGTCAGGGCGGTCCCATCGGGCGCCGTGGTGAGGATGGCAGCGTCCTTGTTGGCGGCAGCCCGGATGTTCAGGCCATTCCCCGTTCCGAACACCCGCGCCATATCTCCAGGAACGAACTTTGGCGATCCGGGCGGCGGAGTGGCGGGAGTCCCGCTGCTCCCGGGCAGCGGCGGAGGATAGCTTGCGCCCTTCGGTACCGGCGGGTACCGCATACAGCCGTAGACCTTCTCCGGGTAGGTGTAGTCGCCCCATTGGAAATGCCCGAATCCCGGTGCGTTCGGGTCACTGCAGTTCCACACCGAGCCTCGCAACGGGTCGAGGTTCGGGTTTAAGGGGTGATTCACGAACGCGAAGCCGTTATAGCTCCAGATGGCGTAGTACCAGTCGTCGAGTGACGCTGGATCGCCCTGTCCCGCAATAGGCCGGAAGTTCGGTGCGCCATTCCACTTGTCCGCCAGGATTCGAACGCCTTCGGCGATGTTGAAGAGTGGATGAGTGCCGATGATCGCCTGGCGCGCGGAAGGCACACGGACATCGAGAGCCGGCGGCGCCGACAGATGACCCATGCCCGTGGTTATCTGGCCGACACCGTAGCCGCAGTCCATCGCGGTGATGGTGGGGCCCGTTCCCCCGTATGGAACCTGCCCGGCAGCCTGGGACCAGCCCGACTCGATCCATGCGATGGACTTGTACACCGTCGGCGGGATGGTCAACGTTCTTGAGGCTGGCTGCCGCGCGGTCCGGGGCCCGGACTCGACTCCCTGGTAGGAAACATCGATCGTTTCGCCGTCTCCGACCGTGTAGGGAGCTGGAACGGCCCAACCACGCACGGCAAGGTCAATCGCGAGGTTGTACTTTGCGGCGTAGTCTTCGTACTCGTAGGTGTCGAAACCCCATCCACGGTTGGGTGCGTGGCACGGGAAGTGGTCGGCACGCGACACGCCGGGGTCGGCGAGCGCCATCAAAAGCGCAACCGCCACCAGCGTCGCCGCCAGGCCCGCGCGCTCTAACGAGTTGCCCAACCGTAAAACCTCGTGAAACTTTCGAAACTCACCCGCCCGCCGGGGCTAACGATCTGCAGCGTTGCCTTCCCCGGCTCCTGGAACGAACTCCCGCTCCAGCGCGTGACGAAGAGGTGGTCTCCGTCGTTCGAGTACCCCATCGGCACGTCGAAACCGGGTTCAGCCACCGGGGCAACATCAGCGGCCAATGCTTGAGCCGACACGCCCGCGACCTCCGACATGGCTGGCTCGACACCGAATGCGGGAGTTTTCGTCTTCGGGTTCCAGGCTGTGCCGAGGGCCGTGACATCAGCGGCGAGCGACTGCGCGGAAACTCCGCCACCAGCAAGGTCGACCTCGCGGGCGACATACCTGACTCCTCCAGCGGTCTCGACATCAATGAAGGCAATGCGCCCACCGTCCGGGCTCAGCTTCCAATCGCGGGTGATATTCGAAGAGAGGCTGCCCCAATCCGCATCGCCAACGCGGAGCGTCGAGCCCCGCGAGTCAACCACCACCATCGCGAGTTGGCCGTCGCGGAAGCCCAACGGATAGACGCCCAGCACACCGTTGAACGAAGTCACCTTCTCCGCGTCGTCGCCGTCGGGGTGGACACGAATAACGGTCGATGTCCCGCCGCCGGACTCGCTGGCCGGGCTTGTCACGGCGACGATCGACTTGCTGTCGGGCGACCACACCGGAATTTGCTGAGGTCGAACGTCACTCAGTGCGTTGGTGACCTCACCACTCTCCAGGCCAACCACTTTGAGCGAAGCTTTCGGATGGGTGGCGCTTCCACCGTCAACGGTGACCAGGGCGAGCAGTTTCCCGTCTGGCGAGACCGCGCCTGTCGAAGCGAAGCCGTCGAGATGGGGGATCCGTGCGATTTCGGTCACGGCGCCGGGACTCGAAGCCCACGCCACCGAGATAACGTCCGCGTCGTTCTCCGTTCGTCCGATCACGGCGTAGTCGCCGCTCGGAGCCGTGGCGAAAGCCGTCTTCGGACGGACAGCCCTGCTGCCGTAGCCCAGGGCTGCTGCCACGATGGGAGCGATTGCCACTATGGCGGCCAGCATTGCCAGCGAGATGAACAGCTTGGAGTAGTCACGCTGGCGGGCGAAGGTTCGGGATGAAACAGCCATAAGCGGCTCCGATGATGAGATTGATGGGTTAGTCCAGGTTGTGCACCCAGCCGAGGAATGCGGCAGCCGGGTCATCGCTGAGGACGATGCGGCCGCCGGGAGAAGTTGCGGTCTCGCGCGCCACCAGTTCGAGGGATCTGGTGTTCGCGTTGACGCCGGCAGGTTCGTAGACACTGCCCGCGAGGTACTGGGAGTCGGGTGACCACGCCGCCGGGACGAGATACGCCCCGGATTCAACGGGATCGGTAAGTTGCCACGATCCACCGGGCCCACCGAAATCGGGCATGGGCGACCCCGGCATCCACGACGCGCCGAACTGGTCGGAGGTGGCAGGCAGCGTTGTCACGCTCTTTGTCGCAAGCATCAGCGTCCGGCCAACGTACGTCCGCGAACCGCCGGCGAGGATATCGATGAACGCGAGCCGCGAACCATCGGGGCTCAGCATCCAATCGCGGGTGCGGCCGGGACTCAGTTCGGCCTGGAGTTGCACCTTGCCGCTCCGTTCGAAGAACAGGTTCGAGCCGCGGTTGTCGACAGCCACAATGTACAAACGGTCTGAGTCGAAGCTGTAGCCGACGGGTGCAACGTCGAGAGCGTCTGTGAACTCCGCGGCAGTTCGTACTTCGCCGCTCACAAGGTCGAATTCGAAGACAGTGCTACGCCGGGCGCCGTCGACCTCCTGATACCGCACCGCGGCGACGCGAGTTCCGTCGGGTGACCAGGCGATGCGAGTGAAGTAGTCGACGCTGCCTGGGATACGCTCGACAACGCCGTCAGCGATTCGGACGACGG
>CAYYDX010000032.1:0-9637 GCA_964470735.1 uncultured Anaerolineaceae bacterium | reverse complement strand
AAGGGTTGCCCCGGCACGCCCGGTAAATGGCGGCAGGGAGACCACCGCGACAGCGTCGCCCAGCGGCGAAGATGCCCCGTGAATGTGGTATCCGGTGGCGCCGCTGTTCGGGAACGTAGCAACGATGTGAGGAGTCGACGATTCGCCGGCGCGCCGAACCACCAGGTCGTCAAAGTCCGCGCCGGGCGCCGTGTACGCGGCCGAACCAATCGAGGCAATATCTGGCAGTGGATGGGTCGGCGCTTCAACTCCAACGTTCGACCGTGTGACGACTGCCCAGGCGACGACGCCCACGGCCGTCGCAAGCAGCGCCAGCAGCACGGGAACGACGAATTCGGGGACGTGGAACGCGCGGCGCACTCCGGGGAAGAACACTCGGCTACCTCGCGCTTTGCACGGCTCCTAACAGCCGTGCCTGGTCTGGCGTCCGCACACGCATGGCCGCATCGAAGATGCCGGTACCCCCGCGGTACCGAGGCCGCACGAGCGGCCGGGCGAAGGCTGAACCGCCTTCGCTTCTGGCGAACGTAACTGCCGGGGATCGTTAGGTCAACGGATTTAACCGCAAGCGAACCATCCAGAACGGGAATTCGCGCACCTGTGCTAGCATTTTTACGCAAATGCTCCTCTACCTTTCGGATTTCACGCCGGCGGCCTTCTTCGTTTACTTCGCTGCTACGGCTGCCGCGTTGCTCACCGGTCTGGCCTTCCACGAGTTCTGTCACGCCTGGGCCGCCAACGAACTTGGCGACGACACTGCGGCCCGCCAGGGCCGTCTCACCCTGAATCCCCTCAAACACGTGGACCCGATCGGCGCCGCCTTGATGTTCATCATCGGCTTCGGCTGGGCAAAGCCGACGCCCGTGAACCCCTGGCGGCTCAAGAACGGGCCTCGCCGCGGTGGTGCTCTCGTTGCCTTCGCCGGACCTGCGTCGAACTTCTTCTTTGCGGCGCTGGCCGCGCTGCCGCTCAAACTGGGCATCGTCGAACCATCCTTCCGCAGCTTCGAAGGGCTGGTTCGCAACGGCAGCGGAGAAGACTACGTGGCGCTCTTCCTGCTCGTCGTAGTCAACCTGAACATCATCCTCGGGATTTTCAACCTCATCCCGATTCCACCGCTCGATGGCTTCAAAGTCGCCCTCGGTTTCCTCCCGCGCGATGCAGCGCGGGAGCTCCAGCGACTGGAGCCGTATGGCCCGGGAATCCTCATGACGGTGCTCGCAATCGGGTTCGTCGCGCCGCAATACAGCCCCATCTACTGGATCCTCAACCTCGTTCGCGACGACGTCTTCAACTTCCTCGTCTGAACCTGGCCTGTGGTACCTTATGGCGACCAGCAAACCGCTGTCCTGAACGTGGAGTAGAGGCTCATGGCGCAGTCGCGAATCAGCATCCTCGGCACCGGACTCATCGGCACGTCCATCGGTCTTGCCCTCGCCGCTCGCCCGAATCGCCAGTACGAAATCATCGGCGCTGACCGCGACCGTGCGAACACACGCGCTGCGAAGAAGCTCGGCGCACTAGATCGCGAAGTAGGGTCCCTCGAAGAGGCCGTTGGCGGCGCCGGCCTCGTGATTATCGCGACGCCGGTGATGGCTGCGCGCCATATTCTCCAGGAGATTGGCCAGTTCCTTGTGCCAGGCGCGGTGGTTACGGATGTGTGCAGCACCAAGGCCGACATCATGCGCTGGGCCCAGGAGTTCCTCCCCGAGGGTGTCAACTTCGTCGGTGGGCACCCCATGGCCGGCAAAGAGAAGAGCGGGCCTGAGGCCGCCACTGCCGACCTGTTCCAGAACGCGACCTGGGCGATCACGCCGTCTCCACGCGCGGACGAACGCGCGGTCGGGGTCGTTCTCGGCCTGGTCGAAGCGCTGGGTGGCAATCCGCTCTACATCGATCCCAGCGAGCACGACCAGTACGCCGCCGCGGTCAGCCACCTGCCCCTCGTCGTTTCCGTGGCCCTTTTTCGCATGGTTCGCGATAGCCAGGGCTGGGAGGACGCTTCGCTGCTCGCCGGCCCGGGCTTCAAAGACCTCACGCGCCTCGCCAGCGGCGACCCAACGATGTCGCGCGACATCATGATGACCAACCGCGACGCGGTCCTTCACTGGATCGGACGGCTCCAGAAGGAACTCACGACGATCAGCGACGCCCTCCAGGTTGGGCACGAACCGGTCTACGACCTGTTTCAGAGCACCCAGTTCGACCGTGAGCACTTTCTCCTCAATCCACCGGAGCGTCGCAGGCCCGAGGGTCCTGAAGCCCCTTCCGCGCAGGACGCCGTCGGCCGGCTCTTCGTCGGCGGCCTCTACGACAAGCTGAAGGAAACGACGAACCGCCTTAGCGCGTCACCGCCTCGTGCCGATGACACCGAACTGAAGCGCAAGCTCGGAATCCGCGACGACAAGCTGTGATCGTCAATCGGCCGGCGCGCATTCGTGCGACCATTGAAACACCGCCCGACAAATCGATCTCGCACCGCTCCCTTATCTTCAACGCCATCGCGACGGGTTCGGCGACGGTCGAAAACATCCTCGAGTCCGAGGATGTCCGCTCGACTGCGGCCTGCCTCGCGGCGCTGGGCGTGGACATCGACTGGCCCGTGCATTCCCCGCATGCGCGCGTCAACGGCGCCGGCATGCATTCCCTGTACGAAGCCGAGTCGGTGCTCGATTGCGGTAACAGCGGCACGAGCATGCGGCTGCTTCTCGGTCTGCTCGCCGGACACCCGCTTTTCAGCGTGCTTGGCGGCGACAGCTCGCTGCGCGCCCGGCCGATGGGGCGGGTCATCAGCCCGCTCCGCCTGTTCGGAGCTTCGATCCAGGCGCGCAAAGGCGGGACGCTGGCGCCCATTGCAGTTTCTGGCGGCTCACTCAAAGGCATCGATTACGTGAGCCCCGTCGCAAGCGCGCAGGTGAAGTCCGCCATCGCCCTTGCCGGGCTGTACGCGGAGGGCGAGACGACCGTCACCGAGCCGGAGAAGAGCCGTGACCACACCGAGCGCATGCTCTCCGCCATGGGCGCACATCTCGCCAGTGACGGGAACACGGTGCGTATCTCAACCACACCCCACCTCGACCCGCTCTCGCTCCGGGTGCCCGGGGATATCTCAAGCGCTGCGCCCTGGCTGGTGCTGGGCGCGTGCCACCCCGACGCCGAAATCGTCCTCAGCGGGGTCAACACGAATGAAACACGCACAGGTCTGCTCGACATCCTCGAGATGATGGGAGCTAGCGTCGAACGTGCTGAGGAGCGGGTCAGCGGCGGCGAACCCGCTGCCGACCTGATCGTGAGGACTTCCCGCCTGCATGGCGCGACGATCTCCGGTAGCCTCATTCCCCGCTCGATTGACGAACTGCCACTGGTGGCGCTGCTGGCCTGTTTCGCCGAGGGCGAGACCATCGTCCGCGACGCCCAGGAACTCGTGGTCAAAGAATCAAACCGCGTCGAGGCGACGGTCGATGTGCTTTCGAAGATGGGCGCTCAGATCACCGCGCGGGCAGACGGGTTCGTGGTTCAGGGTCCGGCCGTACTCCATGGCGCCAGGCTCGATGGCCGCGGTGACCACCGGGTTGGCATGCTGGGCGCCATTGCGGGCACACTCGCTGCCGGCGAGACGCGGATCGAGAACGATGCCGTCGGGGTAAGCTACCCGGCATTCTGGGAAGACCTTGCGCGCGCCGCGCAGGGGGGCATGATCAGAGCGTGAAACCACCGCCGCTCATCATCGTCCTGAGTGGGCCGTCTGGTGTCGGCAAGGACTCGGTGATCGACTGCCTGCGCGTTCGCACGGGTATCCACCGCGCGACGAGTTCAACCGACCGGGCGCCACGTGATGATGAGCGGGATGCGGACCACTACCACTTCCTTACTCGCGACCAGTTCCTCGCGAAAGCACGCAACGGAGAGTTCGCCGAGTGGGCGCGGGTCTACAACGACCTCAAAGGCCTGGAGCGGGCTGAGGTTGAAGGCCCGCTCTCCCGTGGCGAGGATGTCATCATTCGCACCGACGTGCAGGGCGCACGCGCCTGGCGTGACAAGCTACGGGGCGCAGTGTTCATCTTCCTCATGGCAGAGGACCGCGAAGTACTCCGCGCGCGGCTGAAAGGCCGAGGAAGCGAAGATGACGAGTCGCTCGCACGCCGCCTTGCCGAACTCGAGGCGGAACTCGACGACCTGGAGAACAACGACTACGTGGTGTACAACCGCCACGGGAAGCTCGAACAGACGGTCGATGAGGTCGAGCAGATTATCCAGGCTGAACGCCACCGGCCCGGGCGCGCCGCTGGTGAGCTCATCGCCTGAAGCGCCGTTGCTTCGTACCATTCGCCCCACTTCACCGGTGGGGGCGCTTGTGGACCCGAAACTCATCGATTTGTTCAGCCTCGAGGGCAAGGTGGCGCTCGTCACCGGGGCGTCGAGTGGCCTGGGTGTTGCGTTCACCCGCGGACTGGCTCGCGCCGGGGCGAACGTTGTCGTCACTGCGCGTCGCCAGGAACTCATCGACCAGACCGCCGAGATGGTGCGGAGCTTCGGAGGTAGAGCCCTCGCCGTCTCCGCGGACATCACCGACGAAGCCCAGTTCACGGCGCTCTTCGAGCGCACCGTTGCTGAATTCGGCCGCCTCGACGTCATGGTGAACAACGCGGGCTATACCGACCGCTCGGGACTCCGCCACGACCAGGGCAGCTTTAAGCGCATGCGCTCGATCGTCGAACTCGACCTGTTGGCGACCATCAACGGCTGCCGCCTCGCCGGCAAGCAGATGCTCGCCCAGGACGGTGGCGGCGTGATCATCAACGTCAGCTCAATCCTCGGCCGCGTGGGCAGCGAATTCCGGGCCGCTTCGTACCATGCGGCCAAGGGCGGTGTGGACGCCCTCACGCGCGTCCTGGCACTGGAGTACGCACGCGAGGGGATCCGCGTGAACGCCATCGCCCCATCCTACTTCGACGGCACCGAACTGATGGACAAGGTCTTCGAGGCCACGCCTGCGACGCGTGAGCACTCCATTTCGCGCACTCCCATGGGCCGGTTGGGGCAGCCAGAGGACCTGGAGGGCGCCATCGTCTATCTCGCAAGCGACGCCGCGCGGTTCGTCACCGGACACATTCTCTACGTTGACGGAGGCTGGACGGCCGGGGGTGGTTACCACCAACTCCCACCGATGTGGGAATCCTCGCCGGGACACCAGCAACTCCAGTGAGCCGGCTGCGGCGTGACGGACACCACCACACGTCAGAAGTGCGGTCTCAACAGCTCACCGCACCTGCGGGCCGCAGTTCCTACGCGCCCTTGCTTGCACCGGTGATGTCCGCCATCAGCGTGAGGGCCTCGCGCTGGCGGCTCTGCACCATCAGCGTCGTCACGCCAGCGTCCTCCCAATCCTTGAACCGCTCCTTGATGCGCGCCACGGGCCCTACGAGCGACATCTCGTCCACCAGTTCGTCGGGGACGGTTTCGGTCGCTTCCTGCTTGCGCCCGGCGAGATACAACTCCTGGATCTTCGCGGCCGCTTCGCCATAGCCATACTTCACGGCCATCTCATTGTGGAAGTTCTTCTCCTTCGCGCCCATGCCGCCCATGTAAAGTGCGAGGTTCGGCTTCTGCATCGCGAGCAGCGCCTTCACGTCGTCGCCGATAGCAACGGCGCAACCGGCGGCAATGTCAAAGTCCTTGTAGCTCTTCCCGTTGCCTGCCCGCTTGAAACCTTCCTCGAGCGAGGGCCGGAAGAGGTTCATGCGCCTTGGTGAGAACCAGATCGGTAGCCAGCCATCGGCCAACTCCGCGGTGTTGCGAATGTTGATTGGACCCATGGTGGCCAGGTACACCGGCAACTGCCGCCCGTGCAGGATGCTCTTCAGCGGCTTACCCAGCCCCGTGGCGCCGGGACCGGCGTACGGCATCTGGTACTCCTGGCCGGCATAGGACACAGGCTCCTCGCGAGCCCAGATCTTGCGCAAGATTTCGACGTACTCCCGGGTCCTGGCGGCCGGCTTTCCGTACGGAACACCATGCCATCCCTCGACAACCTGCGGCCCGCTCAGTCCGAGACCAACCAACGCCCTGCCGCCCGAAATCGCATCGAGTGTCGACATCGTCATCGCACACATCGCGGGCGTCCGTCCGGGGATTTGCATGATGCTCGTGCCGAGCTTGATACGCGAGGTGAGCGCGGCGATATAGGCCAGCGGCGTCACAGCGTCCGAACCGTACGCTTCCGCGCTCCAAAGCGAGTCATATCCGAGTCGCTCGACTTCGAGCACGAAATCCATGTCGATGCGCATCGAAGCGCCGGAGTAGCCGATACCGGTAGCGAGTTTCATGAGCGTCTCTTTGCAGTGTGGTTAGGTTTTAGGCGCTGAACCGATACCCTTTGCCACGAATCGTCTGGATCTGATCCGAGGTACCGAGAACCTCCCGAAGTTTCCGACGCAGGTTGCTGACGTGGGCTCGCACGAGCGTGCTTGCGCCAGCCGCATCACTGTACTGCCAGACATCGACAAGGAGATCTCGAGGGTGCAGGATTTCGCCCTCGTGCTCGATGAGATAGGCGAGCAGGGTTGCTTCGATGTTCGTGAGGTGCGCCTGGCGCGTTCCGGAGCGCAGCGTGTTCGATGACAGATCGAGGTCGATCCCGGGCTCGTGACCATCGGCCCTGGGCCGGCCGACACGTTCGCGGAGCGCCTCCCCAATCGCTTCTATTGGGAACGGCTTCTTGATGACCGCGCCCTCGAGCCGGAAGTGTGGCCGGCGTGCACCCTTGTGCAGAAGGTAGACCATGGCCGGGGCTGCCGACCGGTAGGCGGTCGCGACCCATTGGTTGAACTGGGCGAAGTTCGCGCCCTCTTCCCCGCGAGGAAGGCCCTGCACATCGGTAATGATCGCGTCGTGACGGTAGTTGGCCAGGTGTTCGATAGCCGCGTCGTAGTTGCCGGCAGTCGCCGTGTCATACCCCCGGCCGCGCAGGTAGTCCGTCACTGTCGCGCGCGTTCGAGGGTCTCGGCTAATCACAAAAACGGATGTCATCGCACGTCCGTGGCGGGAGGTTAAGGCAAGCGTTGTGGCATCTTCGTGACGTGGCGATGCGGTGTCAAGCAAATTCGAGGCCCCCTTCGAACATAAGCTCGTGAACTTCTGGCGACTCGCGGCCGAATCCCGGGAAGCCACCGACTGGCAGCCGGGGGGAAGCTGCCATTTATGGCTTCGAGAAGGCTTCGGCCTATCGCTACTCTGAGCGGACGAGTTTGTAGGTTACGTCCTGGACCCCGTTAATTCGAGCCTGGACAAGGCGATTCGGGCTTTCAACGTCGACCCAGGCAAACTGGGTCACCGTCCCTGTGCTGATGCGCACCTTCCAGGCGGTGAACTCACCGGCCGGGACTTTGATGCGCTCCTGTCTTTCCACCTTCAAGTCCACCCAGAACGTCTGCCCGGTGCCCGCGCTGATGTTCTGGTAGGTTCCTTCGTAACCTTCCCGCAGTTCGATTCCGCGGACAAGCCACAACAGCGACTCGTCATCGTAGTAACCCGGGTCGGGGCTGTTGGAATCGGGCTTTGGCAGTTCCCGCTCAGTCTGGCGCGTTTTCCCGTTCTCATCCGAGACGAAGGTCACACTCGTCTCGTCGTGGTAGGTGCTCGTAAACGAGACATGCTTGTCCTTCCGCTGGGACGAGCGCTGGGATTCAATGGGCCGGAGCGTGGCTGGGTCCACGAGCGCTGTGCCGTCGTCGCGGTTCTCTCCGTCGCCACAGAGCCGGTTCAGGCGGGTGTTTGTGCCGTCGTCCTTCAGCTTCGTCTCGAGCGTGCACGTTCCGTAGAGTTCGTCGTTCTCGATAACGAGGTTGTACTCGTTCGTTTCGTTCGCGATCCATGGCGCACGGACGAAGACTTTCGAAAGCGTCCGTTCGTCGTTCGAAGCGCAGGCGGAAAAGAGCACGGCGCCGGTGAGTGCGCCCATGACCAGCAAAGTTCGGGTGTTCAAACAGCTACAGCTCCCACTGCCGACTGGATCCGTCCCAGTGCGTCGTTCACGTCTTCACGCGTGATGTTGAGGTGAGTGACGAGCCGCATTCGCGACGGCCCAAAGGCGACGGCGAGCACCCCCTCCTGCTCGAAGGCGGTGAGCCACCGGCCAAGTGATCCCTGGACGATGTCGACCACGACGATGTTGGTTTGGGGCGTGTTGGGACGGAACGGTCCGAGTTCGCGAAGGCCATCAGCCAACGCCCGGGCATTCTCGTGGTCCTCTCCTAGTCGAGACACGTTATGTTCCAGGGCGAACAGACCCGCTGCAGCGATGATTCCGACCTGGCGCATTCCGCCGCCCAGCATCTTCCGGTTGCGCCGGGCGCCCTCGATAAATTCGTGTGAGCCGCAGAGCAGCGACCCGATTGGGCAGCCGAGCCCCTTCGACAGGCAGAACGAAACGCTGTCGCAGCTTTCGGCGATGGCCGCGGCGGTTACGCCCAAGGCGGCCGCGGCGTTGAACACGCGCGCCCCGTCGAGGTGCACGCGCAGCCCCTGCCGGTGTGCCGCGCCCGCCAGCGCGGTCATCGCCTCCACCGGGATGGCAGAGCCGCCGCAGCGGTTGTGCGTGTTTTCAAGGCACAGGAGCGAAGTCCCGGGTGAGTGAAGGTTCTCCGAGCGGATCGCTTCTTCGACCGAGCCAACGTCCAGCGACCCGTCCGCGAGATTTGGGAGCGTCCGCGTGAGCACGCCACCCAGGCGGGCGACTCCCGCCAACTCGTACTGGAAAATGTGGTTCTGGTCGCCGAGGATCATCTCGTCGCCCGGCTTTGTGTGTGTCAGCACCGCGATGAGGTTGGCCATCGTGCCGCTGGGGACGAAGACCGCGGACTGCTTGCCCACGAGTGCAGCGGCTCGCTCCTCAAGCCGTTTCACCGTCGGGTCATCACCGAAGACATCATCCCCAACCTCGGCGGCTGCCATCACCGCGCGCATCGCATCGGACGGGCGGGAGACGGTGTCGCTGCGCAAGTCGATCACACGGTTCATATGCGTTGCCGCTCCCACAGCGTCTGGTAGTGGTCGGCGCCACGAATCGCGCCCAGCACTTCACTTCGCTCGAGTTGCATGAGCTCTTCCATCACGCGGCCGCACTCATCAGTCGTCTCGTCGTTGCCGAGTGCGGAAATGCGGTCGACAAGGTGTTGCCAAACGCCTGACGCGAGCATCACGGGGACGGAACGCGGCCACTGGAACGAAGGAAGACGCTCGGGCATCGGGAACTCGGGCCGCATTCTTTTTATCGACCGGAACCGGTCTTCGATGGATTCGGCACGGGGCACCACGCGGATCATCGGGCCAATTTCGCGCGTCGTCCGGAAGTCCACCAGCAAGCGCCGGTCGATCAGATGAAAGCGCACGACAAGCACATCAGCGGAATCTATCGCCCTGAACACCTGCTCAAGGTCGACCCCGTACTCTTCGGACATGGAAAGGTTACCCGGCGTTACGTCGTGGATGCGAAGCCATGGTAGGGCAGGGGTAAGCCGCGGGCAAAACCACGGACGATACCGAACAAAACAGGCGAAGTTGGTCGGGGTGCCGCGATTCGAACGCGGGACCTCTTGCTCCCAAAGCAAGCACTCTGACCAGGCTGAGCTACACCCCG
>CAYYDX010000031.1:0-33328 GCA_964470735.1 uncultured Anaerolineaceae bacterium | reverse complement strand
GCCACGCGCCTGACGGCGACGGTGCCGTCTTCGGCGCGGGAACTGCGCGCTCGCAGCGGCATCTCCGGTGGTGGCGGGCCCGCGCCGGCTGCCGGCGCCGCGCCAACCCCGCCACCGCCAGCGAACGACCCGATGCGCGGGCCCGACATGGTGGCCCCGATGACCGTCTACCTGCTCCTCGACGAGGCGTGGAACGTGAACGGTCGCATCTTCCAGGTGGCCGGCGGGCATGTTGGCCTGCTCCAGGACATGTACCCGCCGTTCAAGAACATCTTCAAGAACGGGAAGTGGACGCTCGACGAACTGCGCCAGCTCGTCCCGGCGCAGCTGATGAACGGTGTCGTCAACCCAGCGCCGCCACCAGCCGACCTGACGATCCCGGGGCGCGACAGCTAGGGGTTTCGCTCGAGGACCTCCTCTCGGATCACCGGGAGGAGGTCTGTTCCTGCTGTGCTACCTGGCTTCCGGCGTCAACGTTCCGTCAGTGAACGCGCGAAAGTCGGGATCGTGTATGACGGTGCGAGTCCATCCTTCGAGCGAGAGAAAGAAGTGAATACCGGCGACCGTCAATGGTTGACAGTCTTCGAACTCGTCAATGTCGCTGAGCCACGGAACCATCAGGTCGAAGAGGCGGACGAGACTCCGGCAGTAGCCCATTGCGATGGCCCCGCCGAGCGTCTGGGTCATTCGCGGTGTGATGTCCTCGAGCCAGTCCAGCCGCGACTCGTGCTCGGCGAGTTGATCGCTCAGTTCAAGCTTGTGGTGCAAAACCCCGACGCAGTGAACCAACGCGGCCCGGCGCATTGCGGGCGCCGCTTCCACGCATTCCGGCCCCGTAGGCAGGGATCCGATTCGAAGATGAACACCAAGCCGCGCCGCGAGCGTTCGCGCAGCAACTTGATGAGATGTCAGTGAAGCCAAAGAACCGCCGGTCTCAAGTGTTGGGCGAGCCTAGCGGGTATCGACAACCGGGGTCAAGACTCGCACCTCGAGGTCACCGATGCCGCTGACGGCGCGCAGAATTTCAGCCTCGGACAGCGGCCTGCGGGGCTGTTGCCGTACGAAGTGCACCCGCGTTCCGAAGTCACGTGTGGCTGACTCAAATTCGGACTGTTCAACGGCGAAGCGGTCCACATACGCGCGGATGTCCTTCAGGCAATATGAGACTGCGGTCTGGACTCCGTCACTCGGAAGCGTCACGAGGCCGTCGCAGTCACAGTCGTTGCACGGCGACTTTCGTCGCCGAACTGCCGTGTGAGGGAGCAAAACCAGCACATGCAACTCCGCATCCCGTCCGTGTCGACCGGTGGCGAACGTTGCGGCTGGCTCGGACAAACGGATCGCCGCCCCGAATCGTTCGAAGGCTTCCCGCAGTCGACCACGGGAACCGGGGGTTCCCTCGAACTCACTAATCAGTTCGCGAAACTGCTTCGACGTCATGCTGACTCAAGCCTATTCTCTCACACTCGTCGGCGTGGATGCGCGCAACTTCCGTGTGCGGGAACTCACCCCGCTTCACCGCTTCGTATAACTCAGTTCGAGCGCGATGCCGTCGGGGTCCTGGAAGGTGACGCTTGGCGGCTGGTGATTGTCCTGGATTGGGCTGTGCTCGATGCCGAGGGAATCGAGGTGGGCCACCCACTCTTCCAGCGCGGCCCGATCCAGGACGCCGAAGGAAACGTGGTCGAGCCCCGGACGCTGTGGCGCAAACGTGTCGCTGATCTGCCGGCGGTGGCAGGTGAGTGCGAAGACGAGTTTGGACTTCGGTTCGAAGATGGCGCAGGCGTCGATGCCGTACTCATCGTTCGAACCGCGCCAGATGTCGCGTGCACCAAGCAGGTTGCAGTACCAGGCAACGCTCCGGTCGAGGTCGCGGACCGAGAGTTCGACGTGGGCGACGCCGGTGATGTCGGGCATGGTGGAAGCTCCGAGAAACGAATGGCCCGGACGCTACGCCCGCAATCGGGCGCCCCGGTAGTGCCAATTTGCGAGAGTTTCGCGGGCCGTTTGTCCGCGCTGATTACTTGAAGTGCGGGAGCACCGTCTCGGCGAAGAGTTGGGCAGGCTCGCGGGTGTCGCGGCCGAAGAACTCGATGAGGAACATCGTGCAGCCGAGGTCGATGTGCTTCTGGATCTGTTCGCGCACCCGTTGAGGGCTGCCGGCGATGGCCAGCGGGCCGGTCGGATCGCCCATGTGGCCGCCGAAGATCTTCTTCGCAGTGTCGACCATCGGCCCGGCGCTGGCTTCATCCGGCGCGATGGTGACAAGGCACTGCTGGCTGATGGTGAGCGTCGACATGTCACGGCCGGCTTCAGCACAGCGCTGCTTGAGAACGTCGACCTTCTGCGGGAGTTCGGACTGCCGGGCCGCCTGGTGGTTCCAGATGTCGGCATGCTGCGCTGCGAGCTTCAGCGTCACTTTCTCGCCCGAACCACCGATGAGGATGGGCGGAACGCGCACGGGCTTCGGTTCGCAAACGAGGTTCGTCGCCTTCACGTACTTGCCGTCGTAGCTCACGGAGGGTTCGGTCCACATGCGCTTCAGCAATTCGACCGTCTCGCGCAGCTGAATGAGGCGTTGCGACGTCGGGAGGAAGGGCACACCGAAGTCCGAGAACTCGCGCGGCATCCAGCCCGCCCCGAGGCCGGGGATGATGCGGCCCTCGGCGATGTTGTCGATCGTGGCGATGACTTTGCCGAGTTGGGCGGCGTTGCGCATCCCCGCGGGAGTGACGAGCGTCCCGATCTCGACCCGGCTTGTCACAGCGGCGACGGCGGAGATGAGCGACCACGCTTCGAGAATCGGAATCTGGGGCGACTGCGGGCCGTAGAGATGGTCGCAGACCCAGAGGGAGTCGTAGCCCATGGCTTCGAACTCGATAGCGTTCGATTTGGCTTCGGCCCAGGTGCGCTTGATCTGGGGGATGGTGACGCCGAAATGCAGGTTTGCCATGGCGGTACTCCGTGGGAATGTGTGCGCGGAAGACTACACCGCCCGCGCCTGCCCGGGCGAGGCGAAGCGAGTCAGTATCGCCGTTCCGGCGTGATGACGATGGCGACCATCTTCTCGTGTGCACCGTCGGCAGTGGCCTTGCGGGCGGCTTCGGGGCCGCGATAGTGCGTGTGCAGGCGCAGCCTCGTCTCGTACGTGACCGGGTCGACGACCCGGGCGGGCCCTTCGACCGTGAGGTACTCGTAGCCGGGGCGGTCGTCGATGCAGAGTGTGGCGCGGCCGGTGCGGGCGACGTTGCGGGCCTTCGCCGAACCGCGCCCGGTGAGGACCACGTACTCGCCGCCTTCGTAGAGGAAGATGACCGGCACTGCGTGAGCGCGACCGCTGGCATCGACAGTCGCGAGGTAGGCAGGCAGCGGCCGCGCGGCGAAGGCCTCAGTGTCCTTTGGTTTCATGGGGTGCCCCAGGGGAAAGATGTAGCGCACATCCTACCCACCAGGGCGATAGCGGGGGCAGGCCGCTGGCGGCTACAGTGGATCGAATTTCGAAGAACCGCACTGGAGTGAACCATGGCTGAATACATCCCGCCGCAGGTGGAGTGGGTACGCAAGCAGGTCGAACTGTACGAAGGCTCGGGTGGAACCGAAGGCACGACTCTGCGCGATACCGGACTCCCGGTCATCATCGTGACGAGCAAGGGCAACAAGACGGGCGCGATCCGCAAGACGCCGCTGATGCGCGTGAAGGACGGAGACAGCTACGTGCTCGTCGGTTCGATGGGTGGGGCGCCGAAGAACCCCGTCTGGGTGTACAACCTGCGCAGCGACCCCGGAGTCGAAATCCGCGACCGCACGGAAGTCCAGAAGATGCGCGTTCGCGAAGTCTCGGATGTGGCTGAGCGAGCGCGCCTGTGGGAAGCGTGCGTCGCCGCGTTCCCTCCCTACCGGGAGTACCAGGAGCGCACGTCGCGGGTGATTCCGCTCTTCGTGGCCGCGCCCGCCTGATCCGTTGTTACTGGTTGCCCGGCAGCTTGAACTGGGCGAGCCGGGCTTCCGCGGCCTGTTGGCGTTCGGACCAGAGGCGGCCCGTGGTGATGCCGCCGTCGACGACGAGCGCGTGGCCGGTGACGAAGCTCGCCTCGTCGCTCGCGAGCCAGGCGGCCGCGTTGGCGATGTCCTCGGGCAGGCCCGCGCGTCGGATCGGCTGGCCCTCGGCAAGGCGAACCTTCATCAGGTCGACGGTAAACTCCGCCTGTTCAGCGGAGAGGCCCATCGCCTTGCCGAAGATCGGTGTGGCGATGCCACCCGGGCAGATGGCGTTCACGCGGACGCCCTGCTCGCCAAGTTCGTTCGCGACCGACCGGGTGAGGTGGATGACGGCGGCCTTGGCGGCGCTGTAGATGTGCGGTCCGAAGCCAATGCCGACACCGGCCACGCTCGCGGTGGAGATGATGGAGCCGTTACCCTGTTCGACCATCACACGGCCGGCGTGCTTCATCCCGAGAACGACGCCGCGAAGGAGCGCTGCCACGGTGGTGTCGTAGGCGTCCATGTCAGTCTCGAGGATGGAACCGGAGACGCCGCCAAACCCGGCGTTGTTGAACATCACATCGAGCCGGCCCCATTTGTTGACCGCGTGGCCGACGGCAGCGCGAACCTCTTCTTCCTGGCTGACATCGGTGTGGTAGTAACTGACGCCCGGCCCGAGTTCTTCAGCGAGCTTTTGCCCGCGCGCATCCTGGATATCGGCGACGACGACGCGGGCGCCGGAAGCAACGAACTTCCGGACTGTGCCCTCGCCGATCCCGCTGGCGCCGCCGGTAACGATCGCCACCTTGCCATCGAGTTGAACCACGTTGCTTTCTCCAATCTGCCCGGCAGTGATCCGCGCCGATGGCCTGCCGGGGGCCGCGGCGGTTCGTCCTACTGTTGGCGGAGGGCCGCGCGCAATTCGCCCGCGGGGTCGACCGTCTGATCATCCTCGAGTTCGAAGACGACCCGATGGAGGGCTCCGGTGAACGGGAACGGGGCTTCGAAATCGGAGACGGCCGGTTTCGGTGCGCGCCCCACCTCGAGCCCGATGAACGAGGTCTGGGCGCGGTACGTCTGGGGCAGTGTGATGCGGCCGCATTCCATGCCGTTGATGGAGAGGACGCCTTCTCCGGCAAACTCACCGGTCTTCGTCATCGCGTAGCGCAGTTCACAGCGGCCGACGGGCACCGGCCGGTCGGAGCGCACAACGAAGTGTTCGTTGACGAAGTTGTAGTCGTGGATGAGGTGGCCATCCTTGATGTAGAGCGCGTAGCCACCGCACCAGTCGCCCTGGGCGACAAGGACGCCTTCGGCGCCGGTGGCCGGGATCTCGACTTCGGCGGTGATGACGTAGGAGCGGTTTCGCAGGTCGGGCGCCGCCGCGCGAGGGATGCGGCCGGCGCCGGGACGCAGTTCCCAGTGGCGGCGGCTGGCGACGCTCCACGGGTTGCGGCTGATGAAGCGAGCACGGGTGTCGTTCAGCGGGAGGACCTTGTAGGCGCCGGCGTCGGCCCACCAGCGGCCGATCATCTCCTGGAGTTTTTCGGGCTGCTCGCCACTGAGGTCGTGCAGTTCGTTGAAGTCGTGCTCGAGGTGGTAGAGCTCCCACTGGTCGGCGTCGAAAGCTGTGCCGGTTTCGTGGAAGGTGACGGCCTTCCAGCCGTCGTGCCAGATGCCGCGGTGGCCGAGCATCTCGAAGTACTGGCTCTGCTTCGAGGTGGGCTTCTCCGCGTCGTCGAAGCTGTAGACGAGGCTCGCGCCTTCGATCGGTTGCTGGGCGACGCCGTTGATCTCCGCGGGGACGCTGACGCCGATGGCTTCGAGCACGGTGGGCGTAATGTCGGAGACGTGGTGGAACTGGCGCCGGATACCGCCCCGGTCGGTGACACGGGCGGGCCAGTGGACGATGAGCGGGTCGCGGATGCCGCCGCCGTGGGTGTTCTGCTTGTAGCGCTTGAGCGGAGTATTGCCGGCCATCGCCCAGCCGAGCGGGTAGTTGTTGTTGAGGTGTGCCTGCCCGATCTCGTCGATGTGTTCGAGGTTCTGGGCGAGGTTGTCGCGGATGCCGTTGAAGTAGCGGAGGGCGTTGACGGTGCCGAAGGGCGAACCCTCCTGGCTGGCGCCGTTGTCCGAGATGAGCGCGATCAGAGTGTTGTCGAGGAGCCCGCGCTGCTCGAGGAAGCCGATGAGGCGGCCGACCTGTGCGTCGGCGTGTTCGAGCATGCCGGCAAAGGCCGCCTGGAGCCTGACAGCCAGCCTGCGCTCATCGTCGGAGAGGGCGTCCCACGCCCGGACGCTCTGGTTCCGGTCGGGTAGCTGCGTCGTTTCGGGGACGATGCCGGTGGCTTTCTGCCGGGCGAGGCGCTCTTCGCGCGTGCGATCCCAGCCTTTTTCGAAGACCGGCACGTACTTCTCGATGAGCTCCGCCGGGGCATGGTGGGGTGCGTGCGTGGCCCCGAAGCACATGTAGAGGAAGAACGGCTTGCCCGGAGTGACCGACTGCTGTTCGTTGATGAAGCCCACCGAGCGATCGACGATGTCGGCCGAGAGGTGGTAGTCGGGGTCGTCGGGCGGTTCGATGTGGTGATTATCGAGCGTGAGTTCGGGGTGCCACTGGTTGGTCTCGCCTTCGAGGAAGCCATAGAACCGTTCGAAGCCACGCTGCAGGGGCCACTGGTCGTACGGACCGGCGGGCGAGGTTTCGAACGTGGGCGTGAGGTGCCACTTGCCGGTGGCGAAGGTGTTGTAGCCCTCAAGCTTCAGGATCTCGGCGATAGTGCCGGCGCTCTTCGCGATGCGGCCGCGCATCCCGGGGTAGCCGAAGTCCCAGTCGGCGAGGCCGCCCATGCCGACGGAGTGGTGGTTACGGCCGGTCAGCAGCGCCGCCCGCGTCGGTGAGCAGAGAGCGGTGGTGTGGAAGTTGGTGTAGCGCAGTCCGCCGGCGGCGAGCCGGTCGATGTTCGGCGTGGCGATCTCGGAGCCGTAGCAGCCGAAGTCGGAGAACCCGAGGTCATCAAAGACGATGTAGATGACGTTCGGGGCGCCTTCCGGAGCGGTCGCCGGCCGTGGCCACCATGGGGTCGACTCGGCTACCGTGCGTCCTACTTTCCCCTGGAATGGTGCTTCTGCCATGTGCTTCTCCCTTGGCCGAGGACGGCGCGTCGAAGGATACGGAAAGTCGCGCTGGATGCGAAGTCAGCGTTCGAGGTCCATCGCCAGGCGAAACCCCATGTGGCCCGTGGCGCTGGCGGGGGTGTTCGAGCTCCGGGCGGCGACGCGGTACCGGTTGCAGTAGCTTTCGTGGCAAAGGTAGCTGCCGCCGCGGATGACCCGTTGCGTCCCGGTGGCGGGCCCGCGCGGGTTTGCCAGCGCCCTGCCCGGGTGATGTGGCGTGAACCAGTCGGCGCACCACTCCCAGGCGTTTCCGGCCGTGTTGTAGAGGCCGAAGCCGTTCGGCGGGAACGCGTCGACCGGGGCCGTACCGTAGTAGCCGTCGTCGACCGTGTTCCAGCGTGGGAATTCGCCCTGCCAAATGTTCAGGCGATGCTGACCACCCGGTTGCAAGTCGTCGCCCCAGGGGAACCGTCGGCCGGCGAGACCACCACGCGCGGCGAACTCCCACTCGGCCTCGGTGGGAAGCCGTCCACCGGCCCACGCGCAGTACGCCGCCGCGTCGTCCCACGACACGTGGACGACGGGGTGGTCGGCACGGCCGGTCCAGGTGGAGCCGGGGCCTTCGGGGCAGCGCCAGTTCGCTCCGTGGACTTCGCGCCACCAGGGGGTCTCCTGGACGCCGCGCGTGGGCGGGAAGTCATCGGGAAGAAGGCCCGCGAAGACGAAGCTCCAGCCCTCGCGCTCGGCCGTGGTGACGTAGCCGGTGGAGTTCGCGAATTCGGCGAAGCGCTCGTTCGAAACGGCGTACGCATCGATGCGGAACGGGTCGAGCGTCACCTCCCGCGCAGGCCCTTCGCCGTCGGATGGCTCGCCTTCGTCGTCGTCGGAGCCCATGGTGAACGTTCCGCCGGGGAGCGTGACCAGCGAGGACGGTGTAGTGCGGGGGCCGGCGAACGCCGGTCGGTGCTCGCCAGGGGACGATGTGCGGTTCGGTCCGCAGCAGGTGTGCTCGCTGCTCATGCGTCCTCCTTCTGGAAAGTTTGCGGCTCGCTTTGCCTGGGGCGCCCGGAGTATCGCACCGGCAGCATGGTGCGACCACCCGAACACGCGAACGCCCGGCCCCTTGCACACGGGGGCCGGGCGCTCAAGTTGTGACGGCGGGTCAGCCCCGGGTCAGTAGGCAGCGCTCGAAACGCGCGAGCCACGCTGCCTGAAGTGGGAGACAGATGTGCTGTTGGACTGCGAGCTATCGCTGCCGCCGTCCTTTTCCGGGCAACCGCGGGAGTCCTTCCCGCTGTCCGGGGTGGTGGGGTTGGCCGGGGTGGTCTGCTCCGGCGTGGTCGATGGCGCGGGTTCGTCCGACTGGGCGAAGGCGATAGACCCTCCATAGAGCGCTGCGATCGCGAACGGCGCCGCGCCGATCAGAAGGAGTCGTTTCGGACTGAGCATTCGAACCTCCAGGGTGGATTGGGCAGCCTGCCCGGCTGCTCGCCGCCACGGTAGAGCGCCAACCGGAAAGGTAAGGTGATAGTTTTGACCCAGATTAGAGCGGAAGGCTCGGCCGATCAGTTGCGCCACATCGCGGGTTCGGCGCCCTCGACGATGGCGTCGCCACCGGAGTAGCCCATCGGCGCGCCGTCGGCCCGCCAACAGGCCGCGCCCTCGAGCAGACCATCCGCACGGCGGAGGATGCCGTTCATGCCGCCGGCCACCTTCAAGGGTGTTTGCACGGTGTGTCCCCGCGCGCGAAGCCCATCGCGGAGCGCCGGGAGGTTTGCGAACCCGCGCTCGATTTCGAGGAACGGGCCGCGGTCCCACATGCGTGGCGCTTCGAACGCCGTCTGCAGGCTCATTCCGTGGTCGATAACGTTCGAAATGGCCTGGGCCACCGCGCCAAAGATCTTCAGGCCGCCCGGGCAGCCGAGCGTCATGAACGGCGCGCCATCTCTCAGCACGATCGTCGGCGACATCGACGAGAGGATGCGCTTGCCGGGCGCTATGGAGTTCGTCCGGCCCGGTCGCGGGTCCATCAATTCCATGCAGTCGTTCAGCAACATACCGGTGCCCGGCACGGTGACCTTCGAGCCAAACCCCGTGTGCAGCGTGTTGGTTGTCGCGACGATGTTCCCGTCCTCGTCGACGGCGCAGCAATGCGTGGTGGATTCGACCGAAGACGCCGGGCGGACTCCCGCCGCGTACTGCTGCGAACGCGCGCTGTCGATGCCGGGCCGGCGGCTGGCGGCATACTCCTTCGACGTAAGCCACTCGACGGGCACGGCAGTCGAGGCCGGGTCGGCCACGTATTCGAAGCGGTCGGCGAAGGCGAGCTTCATTACCTCGGCCCAGAGGTGCACGGTGTCTTCGTTTCCGAAGCCCATGCCACGAAGGTCGAAACCTTCGAGGATATTGAACATCTCGACGATGTGGAGCGGGCCGGACGACGGCGGCGGCGGACCGATGATCTCGTAACCACGGTATTCGCCGCGCACGGGCGCGCGTTCGAAGATGCGGTACTCCTCGATGTCGCGCATGGTGAGGATGCCGCCGTTCGCCGCCATATCCGCGGCGATGGCTTCGCCCAGTGGTCCGTGGTAGAGGTAGCCCGGGCCATGTTCCGCGACCGCGGCGAGTGTCCGCGCGTAGTCGGCCCGGACGATGCGGTCACCAACGGCCGGGACTCTGCCATCCGGAAGGAAGACCTCGGCGGTCGCCGGGAAGCGGCGGATGTTCGCCTCCTGCATTTCGGTGATGGCGCGGAGGTAAGGGCTGACCCGGAAGCCGTCGCGGGCGAAGCGGATCGCCGGTTCCATCACCGTGCCGAGCGGCAACCGGCCGTACTTCTCGATAGCAGTCGCCCAGCCAAGCAGCGTGCCACCAGTCGCAACCGAGAGGTGGCCGACCTCGTTGAGGTCGTTCTTCACCTTGTGGTCGATATCGCCCGGGATGGGTTCGAACATGCCGGGGGTGGCCGCGCCGGGCACGGTCACGTAGTTGTCGATGACCGTGCAGGTTCCGTCGGCGAGGCGGATGTTCACGAAGCCCGCCCCGAAGATGGTGACCATCATCGGTTCGACCACGGTGAGCGCGAACATGGTTGCGATGGCGGCGTCGACGGCGTTTCCGCCGCGCACGAGCATCTCCGTCCCGGCGAGCGATGCGAGCGGATGGTTCGAGGTCACCATGCCTTTCGAGGCGATGGCGGGCTGCTTCAGCGTCATGCCCGCGTTCTACTCCCTCGCGGGCGGCGTGGAAAGCGGTGGTACGATGCAGGGATGCCCGGGTTCGATGCGCACACTCATCTCTTCGCACCAGGCCAGGTTGTTGGCCGCGACTCCATCGCGAGCGGTGACCGCACCTTCCGGGAGATGTACGGCGACCCCGCCGCGAAGATGGCGACGCTGAAGCAATTGCTCGACGCGCTCGACGAAGCCGGTCTCGACGGCGCGGTGGCTGCCGGCTTTGCCTTTTCGACCGAGGACAACCTGGTCGAGCAGAACGAATACCTGGCTGCCGCTGCGAAGGCGTCGGAGGGGCGGGTGATGGCGTTCGCGACGGTGAACCTCGCGCTGCCGGGGTGGGAGCGCGTCGCCAAACTCGCGATCGACCGTGGCGCCCGGGGCTTCGGCGAACTCCGGCCGCACAACCAGGGCTGGGACCCGCTCGGGGAGCGCGCCGCCGCGTTCTACGGGCTCGCGCGGGATGCGGGGCTTGCTCTGCTCTGGCACTGCAGCGAGCCGGTCGGCCATGCGTACGCGGGCAAGGCCGGGGGCATTTCACCGGTCGAGTTGATCGAGGTGGCAACGCGGTTTCCGGGGCTGACGATGATCGCGGGGCACCTGGGGGCGGGCGCTTCGTACTATCTTTCGATGCCCGAAGTGAGAGCTGCCATTGATTCCGTCTATTTCGACACGGCGGCGGCCTCGCTGCTGTATGATGACAAAAGTGTTGCGCGACTCGTTGAAATCGCGGGTCCGGATCGCGTGATCTTTGGCTCTGATTACCCTCTGCTTTCACCCCGCCGGCAGGTCGAACGCCTCGTCGCGCAGATTCCCGGGCCGGTCGTGGATGCAGTGTGTGGCGGCAACGCCCGGAGACTGTTTTCGGATAACGGCAAACGATGACTGAAACGGAACACGTACGCCTGTTCGTGGCGTGCGAAGTGCCTGACGACGTAAAAAACACCATCGGCGAAGTCATTGAACGGCTCCGCTCCAAGAGCGGCACGGACGTTCGCTGGATCCGCCCGGAAGGCGTGCACGTCACCCTCAAGTTCCTCGGCGAGGTGCCGACCAAGAAGCTCCCGGCGGTGAAACTCGCCATCCAGGAAGCGGTGGTCGGGCACTCTCCGTTCGAACTCGAGTTCTCGACGATCGGTACGTTCGGCGGGCGCGAAGGGCTGCGCATCATGTGGGTCGGCATCGCCGGCGATGTGCTCCGGCTCGAGGCGCTCGTGCGCGCTGTGAACGCTGCGCTGGCCGTCGTGGGTTTCGAACCGGAGCGGCGGCCGTTCCGCCCGCACCTCACGCTTGGCCGCGTCCGTGACGAGGTTCCGACCCGCCGCCGGGCGGAGATCGAAGTGGCCGTTGGCAAGCAGGATGTGCCGCAGGTGAGCTGGCGCACGGCCCAGGTTTCGCTCATGCGCAGCCGGCTGACGAAGTCGGGCGCCAGCTATGAGGTGCTGGCCACTTTCCCTTTGCGGGTTATCGCACAGCCGAGCTGACCTACCAATCGTCCCAGTCGGTATACCTTCCCGGGTGTTCTGCCCGCCGGATGAGTGTGTCCGGGTCGTCGAGCTCGTGGGGGCTGATTCGCCTGCCGACGAGCGCTTCGATACGTGCGTAGAGCAGGTCGTCCGGCACGGAGCGATTCGCCAGTAGCCAGCGTTCGAGTTCTTCGATCCTGACCTCGAGCGGTAAGCAGGCGACGTCCGGGGCGTCTTCGAGAAAGCGCAGACAGTAGTGGCATCCCTCGCCGGTCGCGAACGGCACGAGGTGGATATCGCATTCGGCGCCGGTTCGAACTCGTGCCACGGGAGCATTGTAAGAAGGCGTGACAAGCGGAGCCGCGAGATCGACATTCCCGCCGCCGGAATCCACAATCGGCTGACGATGAGCAAGAAGGCCGACAAGAAGAAGAGCAAGAAGCAGAAGGATCAGAAGCAAGGGAAGCAGATCCCGTTGGCTGCGGGGCAGCCCGCGCCGCCGATTGGCTCGGCACAGCAAGAGGGGCCGCCGCCGATCGAGGGCCCGCTCCGGGCAATGGTGATCATGGCCCACCCCGACGACGCGGAGTTCCTCTGCTCGGGGACAGTTGCGAAGTGGTGCAAGGAAGGCTGGGAGGTCTCCTACGTCCTGGTCACCGGGGGCGACAAGGGCACGCACGACGACACGATGCACCCGGAGAAGCTCGCCGCCATCCGCGAGGAGGAGCAGCGCGCCGCCTGCCGGGTGCTCGGTGTGAAGGAGTGCATCTTCCTCGGCTACCCGGACGGGTTCACGAGCGAGAACGCCGAACTTCGCGGCCAGATCGTGCGCCTGCTCCGCCTGCACCGGCCCGATGTTGTCATCACGTGGGATGCGTTCCGGGGGACCTTCAACCATCGCGACCACCGGAATGTTGGCCAGGCGACGATGGACGCCATCTACCCCATCGTCCGTGACCGGCTGTTCTACCAGCGCGACGAGGAGGAGGGGCTGCCCTCGCATCAGGTTAACGAGGTGCTCCTCGCCGGCGCGGTCGATGGCGACTACGTGGTTGACATCACGGACGTCTGGGAGACAAAGGTCGACGCCATCCTTTGCCACACCAGCCAGATCGGTGAGCGCACGAAGGAGACGTTCCTGAAGGAGCGCGCCGAGCGCGAGGCGAAGGAACCCGGCAAGCCGATCGAAGAGCGCTTCCGAAGGTGGAGCATCCGCCGGCCGATGCGGCAGACGAAGGACGAAGAAGCGAAGAAGGACGATGCGGCCGTCGGCGCCAAGGCAAAACCCCAGCACGCTGCCTGATGAGCCGAGGGGCGCCGGTCGCCGCCTGAGCGTAGGATTCGCCCCATCATCTTCGCCCGCCGCGTGGCGGGCGGCCCCTGGAGTGGCGCATGCCTTACGACAACCTGGTCTACGACAAGCAAGAGCACATTGCGACGGTCACGCTGAACCGGCCGGAGCGGCTGAACGCCCTGAACCGGTCGCTTCAGCTTGAGATTCTCGAAGTCGCGAAGGAGATCCGCGGCGATGACGACGTTTGGGTGGCGATTGTCACCGGCGCCGGGCGAGGCTTCTGCTCTGGCGCCGATATCAGTGGCCCCCGCCCGGGTGGCGCGGAAGCCACGCCGCCCCAGAACCAGTTGCTCGACGAGTTTCACTGGGTCGGCGACCAGGCGATGGCGATCTACAACCTTGATAAGCCAACGATTGCGGCGATGAACGGCGTCTGCGCGGGTGCGGGCATGAGCCTCGCGCTCTCGTGCGACATGCGTGTGGGCTCGGAGAACGCCCGCTTCCGGAGCGTCTTCCTCGAACGAAACCTGTCGCCAGATTCAGGCATGAGCTGGTTCCTTACGCGCATCCTCGGCTACAGCCGGGCGATCGACCTCATTCTGACCAGCCGTGACGTCGCCTCGGATGAAGCCTACCGGCTCGGGCTGCTCGATCGGCTTGTGCCGCATGACCGGCTGATGGAAGAGTCCCTGGCGCTGGCGCGGCAGATAACGCAGTGGCCGCCGGTAGCGGTGCGCGCGGCGAAGCGAGTCACCCAGCAGAACCTGAACAAGAACCTCGAAGACGGCCTGCGGAACGAGGCGTACCACCTGGGGTACGGCCGGATGGCGAAGAACGACGCCCATGAAGCACTCGCAGCCCGGATGGAGAAGCGCAGGCCGGTCTACACCGGGACGTAGGCCGGGCGGAACGGAGGCGGCTCAGGCGGTGGTTCGAGCTGGCCGGCGGCACCCGCGCAACTCTGTGCGGCCGGAGATCCCGAGTTTGAGGTACACCCGCTGCAGGTAGCTCGCGACCGTGGACGCCGCGATGGTGAAGCAGGCGGAGGCGGTGGGAGTCCTCAGGGTCGCTCACCCGCGGATTCTAGCGGGCGTTGCTTCGCCTATACTCCGGGCGCTATGGATTTCCGTTTCACCGCCGAACAGGAGCGCTTCCGAACCGAGGTGCGCTCATTCATCAAGACTGAGTGGCCGAAAGCCCGTCAGGGCGAGTCGTTCACGAAAAAGCTGGCTGCGAAGGGCTGGCTCACCATGTCGTGGCCGAAAGAGCATGGTGGCCAGGGCGCCGATCACATGCGCCAACTCGTCTACAACGAGGAGATGGCGTACCACCGGGCGCCGGGCCAGACGATGGGAACCGACCGCGTTGGTCCGACGATCATCCTCTTCGGCACTGACGAGCAGAAGCAGACGCTCTTGCCCCGCATCGTGAAGGACGAGATCACGTGGTGCCAGGGCTTCAGTGAGCCGGGTTCTGGTTCGGACCTTGCCAGCCTGCAGACGCGCGCGATTCGCGATGGCGACCACTACGTGGTGAACGGCCAGAAGATCTGGACGTCGAACGCCCAGCACGCGGACTACATCATCCTGCTGGCGCGCACCGACCCGGATGCGCCGAAGCATCGCGGTATCACCTACTTCCTGGTCGACATGAAGTCGCCCGGGATTACGGTGCGGCCGCTGATGCAGATGACCGGCCAGGCGGGCTTCAACGAGGTGTTTTTCGACGACGTCCGGGTGCCTGCCAACGCGGTCGTTGGGGAGGTGAACCGCGGCTGGTATGTCTCGACGGCGACGCTCGACTTCGAGCGGTCGGGCATCGGGCGGGTGATCGGTGGGCTTCGAACGTACGAAGAGGTGGTCGCCTACGCGCGGGCCACCCCCGCGCGTGAGGCCGGTGGCAAGACCCTGTGGGACGACCGGGCGATCCGCCTCGCACTCGCCGATGTCGGGCTGAGCTTCCGCGTGGGACGGTTGCTGAGCTACCGGGTGGCCTGGATGCAGAGCCAGGGGATGGTGCCGAACTACGAGGCGTCGATGGCGAAGACGCTCGGCACCGAACTCCACCAGCGGATGGCCCGGGTCGCCATGAACACGGTAGGCATGGCCGGGCAGGTGATGACGGGCACAGGCTCGGCGATTGGCGGCGCGGCAGGCGCAACCTACCTGTCGACGGTGTCGCTGACGATCGCGGCCGGGACGTCGGAGATTAACCGGAACATCATTGCCCAGCGTGGCCTCGGGCTGCCGCGAGGCTGACCCGCGCGTAGAATCCCACGGCACACGAGTTTTGAACCGGGGGCACACACCGCATGCCGATAGTGAACACGACGCACGGCGCCGTTGAGGGCGTCAGCCGGGACGGCCATGCCGCCTTTCTCGGTATCCCGTTTGCGGCGCCGCCAGCGGGAAGCCTCCGATTCCGCGCGCCGGCGCCCTTACCGGGTTGGCAGGGGACGCGCGAGGCGACGGCGTGGGGGAAGGCCGCGCGCCAGACCTCGCATCCCATTCCGGGGTTCGCCGCCAGCGGCCCGCAGGACGAGGACTGCCTCTACCTCAACGTCTATACCCCTGCTGCTGATGGCAGGCGTAGGCCCGTGCTCTTCTGGATTCACGGCGGCGGGTTCACCCACGGGACAGCGGCCGAACCGCTCTACGACGGCGGCCCACTTGCCGTTCGTGGCGATGTCGTGGTCGTTTCGACAAACTACCGGCTGGGCGCATTCGGCTTCCTCAGTCTGCTCGATCGACTGCCGGGGCACGGTCTCAGCGCGAACTGTGGGCTGCTGGACCTGGTAGCCGCGCTCGAGTGGACGCGTGACAACATCGAGGGCTTCGGCGGCGACGCCGGGAACATCACGATCTTTGGCGAATCTGCCGGCGCGGCGGCGGTCGGCACGCTGCTGGGGATGCCCGCCGCGCGAGGCCTGTTCCACAAGGCTGTGCTGCAGAGCGGCGCGGGCCGCGCCGCCGACCGCGCCGGGGGTGACAGGGTCGCGGCGCACCTGCTCGAAGAACTCGGTTGTCGTGATGCGCCCGAGCGGATTCTCGAGGTTGACGCGGACCGCCTGCTCGAAGCGCAGACCGCTACCGCGACGAAACTCGGCCGGGCCGGGGGTCCTATCTTCGGGCCGGTCATCGATGACTCCACGCTCCTGAAGCAGCCTCTGCAGGCTGTCCGGGACGGTGATTCCGCACATGTGCCCGTGATGATCGGGACGAACCGCGATGAGACGAAACTCTTCGCCGCCACGATGCGACGGGAGCAGCCGGACGAGGCCGGGCTGCACAAGATGGTGGCCGGCACGCTCCCGAAGGCTTCACCGGGTGAGGTTGCCGCGCTGGTGCAGGTCTACCGCAGTTCGCGCGAAGCGAAGGGTCTGCCCGCCACCAATCTCGATATCGCTGACGCGGTGCAGTCCGACGCGATGTTCCGGGTGAACGCGGGAAGGCTCGCAACGGCCCACGCACTGCATCAGAAAGCAACGTACCTCTACCTGTTCACGTATGCGTCGCCTGCGCGCGGAGGCTCGCTCGGATCGTGCCACGCGCTCGAGATGCCGTTCGTCTTCGGAACCACGAATGCGCCGACGCAGGACCGGTTCGCGGGCTCGGGGCATGCTGTCGAGCAGCTCTCAGCGAACATGATGGACGCCTGGCTCGCGTTTGCGCGGACCGGTTCACCCGCGCATGAGGGCATCGGCCCGTGGCCCGCGTTCGACGCCGCAACGCGGCCGACGATGATTTTCGACACGCGCTGTGGCGTGGAGGTTGACCCCTTCGGGGAAGAGCGTATCGCCATCGAGTCCCTGCTCGGATGAGCGCCGGACTGCAACCCGACGGTGTCCTCAAGGGCGTGAAAGTGCTCGACTTCAGCGAGTACATCGCCGGGCCGCTCGCCGGCGAGATGCTGGCTGACTTCGGCGCCGACGTGATCAAGGTCGAACCGCCGCTCGGCGACTTCTGGCGGCACACGGCGCCTGTCGCGCCGGCGGAGAGCCGTGGCTTCATGGGGGTGAACAAGGGGAAGCGAAGCATTTCGCTCGACCTGAAGCACCCGGCGGCGAAGGAGATTCTCCACCGCGCGGTTCGTGCCTCCGACGTGATGCTGGCGAACTACCGCCCCGGTGTGGCCGCCCGCCTCGGAGCGGACTACGCCTCATTGAGTGCCGTGAACCCCCGGCTCATCTACTGCGAGAACACGGCGTTCGGGTCGAAGGGCCCGTACCGTGACCGCCCGGGCTTCGACCTCGTTTCCCAGGCGATGACCGGCATCATGTCGTTCGAAGGCGCGGGCGGCGTCCCACACCCGATTATCACGACATCGCCCACGGACCTCGCGGCCGGGATGTTCATGGCCTACTCGGTGGCGGCCGCGCTCTACCAGCGGGAGATCACCGGCAAGGGCCAGTACATCGAGACGAGCCTGTTCGGCGCCGGGATCTTCGTGCAGTACCGGCCGATGTTCGCCATCGAACGGTTCGACCAGCGCCCGCGCGAACAGATGCTCGCGGATATCGAACAGGCGCGTGCGGAAGGCAAGCGCCCCGATGAGGTGACCGCGGAGCGCCGCTCGCGGGGCGACGTGCTCCGGCGCGGGAACCCGTACTACAAGATCTTCGAGACGCAGGACGGCTACCTCGCGCTGGCCTGCTTGAACAACCGGCTGCGTCGCGCGGCGACGCGGGTCCTCGGTGTCGAAGACCCGCGCGTTGAAGGCGACGAGTTCAACATGGACCAACTCTCGCCGGATGAAACGCTTGTCATCTCGGAGCTCATCGCGGCGATCTTCTCGAGCAAGCCGACCGACGAGTGGGTGGCGTTGCTGGACGCCGCCGGGGTGCCCTGTGGCCCGGTGAAGATGACCGCCGAGCTGTTCGATGACCCGCACGTGAAGGCTGAGGGTTTCCTCCAGGAGTTCGAGCACCCGGTCCTCGGGAAGGTGGTGCAGGCGAACTCCCCGGTGCGAATGAGCGGTGGCGAGACGGGCACGCGACGGCCGTCGCCCGCGCTCGGGCAGCACACCCGCGAGTTCCTCGTCGAACTTGGCTACTCACCCGCCGAGGTCGGTGCACTCGAAGCGGCAAAGGTCGTGCGGAGCTGGGCGAGCTAGAGGCGGAGGCTATCGAGGTTACGCCCGCCGTGGACGATCCGGAGAACTTCCACATGGGTGGAGAATACGCGAAAGAACAGCGCCCAGCTTCGAAAGTTCGCGCGTCGTACGTCCGCACGCATATCGCCGGGCACAACCGCGTAGCGCGAAGGGAACTGACCGAGGCTCAGCCCAAAGTCGATGAGTTCATGGAGCAGCTTATCCGCGGACTCCGGCGACGATTCAGATACGAAATCCCAAATCTCGTCGAGATCGGTGATTGCGGCGTCCGTTAGTACAACGTGCACTTACCGCGTTTCGTTCAGCCGTGTCGCACGCCGTTCGCGACCCCGTCGCTTGATGTCTTCGACCAGTTCTGGCGTTATCCGATGACCGCGCCCGGCTTCGAGACTCCCGATCCCGTGAAGAATGCTCTCTCGCAGCGACCGGACGTGCTCAGCCTCCGACTGCCTGAGCCATAAGACCGCATGTTCGATGACCGAGGAAGCATCGTCGAACGCACCCTCCTCCACCAACTGGTGGATGACTGCTTCTGCCTCGGGCGAAATCTCGATTTGCATGAGCGGATGGTAGCACTTCGGCGCGGGGGTCAGGCCGCCTGGCGTTCGGCTTCGAGTTGGCCGGTCTTCTCCAGCCAGCGCAAGAAGGCTGCCACGCAGAGCGGGTCGAGCTGGGCGCCGGCGACGCGTTTGATCTCGGCGACGGCTTCGGCCCATGGGCGGAGCGGCCGGTAGACGCGCGTCGAGGTGAGCGCATCGAACGTGTCGGCGACCGCGACGATGCGCGCTTCGAGGGGGATAGCTTCGCCGCTGAGGCCGTCGGGGTAGCCGTTGCCGGCGTAGCGCTCGTGGTGCGCGCGGATGACTTCGGCCACATGACGAAGCACTTTCGAACTGCGCGCGATGTGCTCGCCACGTGCGGCGTGGTGCTTCATCGTCTCGAACTCGTGGTCGCTCAGGCGGCCCGGTTTCATCAGAACGGCGTCGGGGATGGTGATCTTGCCGACGTCGTGGATTCGGCCGGCGGTGACCGCGACTTCGATCCGCTGCTCCGGGAGGCCCATCTCGCGGGCGATGGCCTCGGTGTATTCGGCAACGCGGCCCATGTGGTGGCGTGTGTACGAGTCCTTCGCCTCGACGGCCGCCTCGAGCCGTTCGAGCGCTGCTTCGTCGTCGGCCGATGAGAGGTCGTCGAGGGAGTCGCGCAGTTCGATAGCGCGCGAGAAGACGATGAGTGACTTCGCCCGCACGGCTTCGATTGCCCAGCCCGCGATGAGCGTGACGAAGGCCGCGAGGAGCAGACCGTGGTACAGCCACCAGCTGAGGTGCCACAGTTCGCCGTAGTAGGTTGAAAGCTGTGCTTCGGCGAGGAACCCGAGTGCGGCAACCATGGCGAGCTGGCCGGGCAGTTGGGTCAGTTGCCACGCGCGGTAGTAGCGCCAGGCGGCGAAGGCGAGCAGGGTCATCGTCGTTGCCGCGAGGATGCTGTCCCACGGGCGGCTGCGCGGAACCCATTCCCACCACTCGGGTGTCCAGACCATGCTCGCGAGGTAGGCGAAGAGCAGGACCAGCGCCGCGCTGAGGATCGCTGTCGCGCGCTGCTGTACGAACTTCGCTCCCGGCCAGGTGGTCGGGAGCACGGAGAGCGCGATGAACGCCGCGCCGACGGTCTGGCTCAGCCCGGCGGAGATGATGACCGCGTAGGGGTATGCGTGACTCGAGACGATGAAGCCCGGCGTGCCCAGCCCGTGCGTGGCGAAGATGAGGGCGATAGCGATGAAACCGAGGGCGAGGAAGACAGTGCGTGTTGTCCGCACGCTCGAAACCGAGAGTGCGAGCGCCGTGCCGATGACGCCGGAGAGCAGTGCCGCCGCCGAGACGACGTAGAAATGACCTGTCGGCGCCATCGCAGCGGGGTCCCAGCCGGGCACGGTGCGAATCGCGAGGAACGCGAATGCAGGCGCGGCGACTATCGCGCAGAACAACACACCACGTAGCCGGTTAACCATGTCCCCCCGAGTCCGCTCAAATGTAAGTTCGGCATAAGAACGCCGGACTGAAGCGGGGACGGGTTCAGGCGATGAGCAGGCGCTGGAGGCCGCGCACCTGGTAGCTTCCGCCGCGAGCCATCTCGAGGCAGCTGAAGCCGTCGGGGTAGCGGGCGAGCAGTTCGCGTACGGCGATTTCGAGCTCGAGCCGGGCAAGTGGCGCACCGAGGCAGAAATGGACGCCGTAGCCGAAGGAGAGCTGGCGGGCATCGGTTCGGGCGAAGTCGAGCTGGTCCGGGTTGGCGAACCGGGCCGGGTCGCGGTTGGCGTACTCGCCACGGACCAACACAGGTCAAGCCGGACACACACGACCACCGAGAAGCGCGCCATGGAGATCCGCGACTGCGTCGACGACCCACGGGCCGACATGCTCTGGATGCCCCCGAACATGATGCCCATCGGCGAGGGCGCCGTGGCTATGGAGGAGCGGCTCGGGCGCCTGCAGGCAGCGAAGGCGGCCGGGGAACGCCGATGACGTCAGAAGCGCTGCGTCCGATCCGCTGTCAGTCGCGTGGCAAGCTCATCTGCGAGGCAGACGGGACGAACGTAATTCGGTGTTCCGGCGGCAAGACTCGAAACCTGCTGGTCCTCACTCGTCGACCAGCGCTTGTCGCGAGGTTCGTCCGAGCACTGCACACTTGACCGACGCTGCGCCTGCCTCGAGCAAGAGCTGTCGACAGGCCTGAAGTGAGTTCCCCGTCGTAGCAATGTCATCGAGCAACAAAATTCTGCGCCTATAGATGAACTCCGGCCCCGAGACACGGGTGGTCTCGAGATGATACTGGCTGGACCTTTGACCCCCCTTAGAGAGCTTCTCAATCGAGGTGTGCCGGAGCAGTGCGGTGGTTGCGTCAAAACGACCGCGGCGGACAAGCGCCTTCGCGACGTCGGCCATTGGGGTCTCCTCCCCCGCCTGATGTCCAGGGACAACGGCTATAGCGAAGCCGGAGCCCAACAGTGGATCGAGTTCTGCCCGAAAATACCGGATCGCATTTTGGTCGCGTCTCTTGAGTCTCAGGATTTGACGACTGAACTCGTCGAACTCGGGGTTTAGAGCCGCACCATCCGCGGACCGATACGGCCGGTACTCACCCAGGGCAAAAACGCAGTTCGTGTCATTGTGTCGTGGATCTACGAAGTAGCACCATGATGCGTGTGGCGTGCGAGAGCCGAAGAAGGCACGCCGTAGGTGTTCCACGCTCGGTGCCAGGGCGGTGGGGTTTGACGCTTTCAATGCGGCCACATCCCGCGCACCCCAGACCGCCCCCACAGTCGGCACTCCGGCAGATCGTGCGGCGAACACGCCATCAGAGCTATGCCCGATTAACACCGCGTCGCGCGAGGTAACGCGACAGAGTTCAAGCGCCTTCAGGATCGGCTCAGGGTGCGGCTTGTGCGCTGCAGTGTCCTGGTAGCAGACGAGCAATCGGATTGGGAAGCCAAGCGACTCGACCACCGCCTTGGAGTAGTTCCTGGGCGCCGAGGTAACGATTGCCGGAACGAAGCCATCGGCAACCAAGTCGCGTAGCAACTCGGGCACCCCAGGGAACGGAGTCACAGTCGGGAGCGCCCCCATTATCTCGCTCCAGCGGTGCTGTCGCCTCAGTTCGGCCACCACCCTGGAGTAGACAAGGGTGTCGTCAAGATCGAACAAGACTGCCTTCATTGGTCGAAACCGGGGAGCGCGGTCCGTTGCCCGGCCGGGCGTTTGGACTCCGAGCGATCGTCCGCCGAGCCAGTCCGGGCTCCGGGTTTGCCGGAAATGCTCAATGGCGTTAGGGCGACCGCCTGGAGGTGCTGAAGGAGTTCGGCCGTACTGGAGAAAGCCACGGCACGATCACTACGAAGATGCTCTTGGCTTCCCAGTACCTGCTCGACCCGCCGTCGTGATTCCTCAAAAGTAACCGTTACCGAAGCAGGGGGTGCTTCCTTATTAAGAGTGTTACCCAAGGTCGGCCAGTTCGCGCTCATCTTGAGCGAGACTCTAGATCTGACGAAGGAGGTTGTCGATGCGTTGCTGAAGGCTTGCGGGGTTGAGGCGACGGAGGGTTGCATCCACCTCTCTGCAGATCGATTTCACTGAGACGACCGCTCTCAAGGGGGCGTTGGTAGGCAGTGCGTGGTTGGTCGTAGTGCTTCAGCGTACATGAGCCAATGCGTTCCCTTGGCTACCCCCTTGCGGATCGGACGGAAGAAGTTGAGTTGCAGGCACAGTAGCGGGTAGAGCTCTCCGAGCAACGCATACACCCGTTCCGTAGCGAAGCGGTCGTGGCCGACCTTTTCGTCGATTCCGACGTCATCGGGCGCGGCGACTATCGCGCAGAACAACACACCACGTAGCCGGTTAACCATGTCCCCCCGAGTCCGCTCAAATGTAAGTTCGGCATAAGAACGCCGGACTGAAGCGGGGACGGGTTCAGGCGATGAGCAGGCGCTGGAGGCCGCGCACCTGGTAGCTTCCGCCGCGAGCCATCTCGAGGCAGCTGAAGCCGTCGGGGTAGCGGGCGAGCAGTTCGCGTACGGCGATTTCGAGCTCGAGCCGGGCAAGTGGCGCACCGAGGCAGAAATGGACGCCGTAGCCGAAGGAGAGCTGGCGGGCATCGGTTCGGGCGAAGTCGAGCTGGTCCGGGTTGGCGAACCGGGCCGGGTCGCGGTTGGCGGCGCCGAGCATGAGGTGAACTTGCTGGCCGGCGCGAATCGTTCGCGCGCCGAGCTTGATGTCGCTGAGGGCGAAGCGGGCAATGAAGTGCGTCGCCGTTTCGTAGCGGAGCAGCTCTTCGATGGCTGATGGTGTCGCGTCCGGGTGTTCGCGAAGCCAGGCCTGTTGGGAGGGGTGGAGTGAGAGCACCCATGCTGCGTTCGCGATGGCCATCGCCGTCGGTGCATTTCCGGCCAGCGAGACGTGAATGAGCATCATGAGCATCTCATCGGGTTCCATTGTGCCTTCGTCGCAGGCGTCGATGAGCACGGAGACAACGTTCGGCGGCGCGCCGGAAACCTCATCGTGCTCCTCGGCGAGCATGGCAAGGAAGCGCAGCATGTCCTCGCGGGCGGCGGCTGCCGCCTGCACAACTCCGGGCTGGGCCGAACCTTCGGCGCGCGCCCGCATCAACGCGAGCGACCACTGCCGCACTGCGTCGAGGCTCTCCATCGGGAAGCCGAGGTAGTCGAGGACGGTGGTCACGGCCAATGGCTCGGCGAGGCTGCCGACCACCTCGAGTGGTTCGTCGCGTGGCACGCGGCCGAGGAGTTCCTGGACACGCCCGGTGATGATGGGGCGCTGGTCCTGGATGGCGCGTGGCGTGAAGGCGCGATTCACAATCGCACGCAGGCGGTTGTGCTCGGGCGGGTCGCAGTTGCCCATGATGGCAGCCTGGCCGAGCGGCACTTCGGCCCGCTTCCGGGCAACGCTGGCGCCGAATTCGCCTCCAGACTTCGCCGGGTCCGATGAGAACCCGTCATCGTCCTGGAGAACGCGCAGGCAGTCGGCGTAGGAGGTGACGACCCATGCGTCGAGGTCGGCGCTCCAGTGCACGGGCTCGGTGGCACGAAGCCGGTCGAGGATCGGGTACGGGTCGGCCATGTAGGCGGGACGAAACGGGTTGAAGGATTGCACGCTAGCCGCAGTCTACCCGGCGCTTCGCTGAGAGGGGATGCGAGAGAGAAGGAACGCGCCGGGTCGCTCACCCGGCGCTGCGAGTTGGGGCACGAAGCGCCGAACGCGCGACATGCCCACCACCACCCCCTCAAAGGCGACTCACATAGGCATACGAACGAGCGGAGTTAAGGGATCTCCGCATACTGAATACGGGGTGGGTGGCGATAGGCTGGGGTCGTGCAACGTGCGCCCCGGAACCCGTCGCGGCTCGATGGCAGCCCCCTGCTCGAACGGTTGAAGAAGCCGCAGTACGCGCTCCCCGCCGCGATCGTCGTCGGGATGCTGGCGATCGCCTTCGGGGTACAGCCGAACGGTCCGCGCGGCCACGCCGAGGACATCTCCGCGGCGGTGGTCGCCCGCACGGACCCTTCGCCGACGCCCGTTGTTCCGTCACCGACGGCGGTGGCGACCAGGCCGACGACTTCGCCAACGGCGAACCCGGCGGCGACGCAGCCCGCGGGGAGCCCGGTCGCCGGCAATGCGGCACAGGCCTTGACCGCAACCTCCGATGTCGCGGGCGTCCGCTCGACACCTGCCGTGGCATCGCCGACCGTCGACCCGGCGCTGCAGCGCCAGCCCACGCAGTGCGGGCAGATCCATGAGTCGACAACGGCAGTCTCGGTCGAACAGTCGATCAGCGGAGTTTCGATCAAGGCGACTCGGGTGGCGGTCTACCCGGTGGAGTACTTCCGCTGCATTTTGATGGCGACGGGAGGCCAGGAGGCTTACGGGCTGGCATCGTCAATCAACAAGGCTGAGCAGGCCGGGATGACGCACGTCGTCCTCGTCGACCTCTGGGTCGCCAACGGGTCGAAGCAGTTCGGGCAGGTGAACGTGAAGAACGCGACACTGGCGGTGGCCGGGCAATCGTTCACGCCGACGGCGACGCTCGGCGGGCGCTCCGAGGTTGTCATCTCATCGGGGCAGGGGCGGAACCTGAGCCTCGTCTTCGCGATCAAGAGTGGTGTGGGCGCAACCACCGGCCCGATGACGCTGGTTGTCGAAGGCCCGCTGGCGGGCGGGAACCCGGTCGCCGGGAAGTACCAGCTCTTCCTGCCGACGCCCTGACCGCTTTCTTGGACGATGGCGCTGGGCGATGCTGCGCGCATGGCTACCTATGACGAAATCAACATCGGTGACTCCGCCTCGTTCACGAAGACCATGAGCGAAACGGACATCTACCTGTTCGCGGGCATCACCGGCGACCTCAATCCGGCGCACGTCGATGCTGTCAGCGCGGCCGACGGAATGTTCAAGCAGCGGATCGCGCATGGCATGCTGAGCGGCTCGTTCATCTCGACGGTGCTGGCGATGAAGCTGCCCGGACCGGGCACGATCTACCTCGGGCAGGAACTCTCGTTCCGCGGCCCGGTGTTCATCGGCGACACCATCACGGCGAAGGTGGAGTGCACCGAGAAGCTCGAACCACGCAAGTGGCTGAAGTTCAAGACGACGGTCACGAACCAGGACGGCAAGCTTGTGGTCGACGGCGCGGCCACGGTTATCCCACCGTCATCCTGAGCCACCCGGCTCAATCGCAGAGCGCGTGCAGCGCTTCGCGAACTTCGGCCGCCCGCTCCATCACCTCTTCCGGGGTTTCCTGCACCGGCACGAGGTTGATGTGCCGCGCCCCTGCCTCGACGAATGGCGCGAGGTACTCCGCGACCTCTTTCGCCGGGCCAAACGGCGTGTACCGTTCGAAGCGTTCGAACGGCAGGCGGTACATGCCCTCCATGCCGCTCGAAACCAGCGCTCTCGCGGCGTCGCTGTCATCGTCGATGCTCGTCCAGAACTGCATGCCAGGCTCGATCTCCGCCGGGTCGCGGCCGGCTTTTGCGGCGGCGTCAGCGACCTGCTCGATGGCGGCGCCAAGGCGGTCCGGCGAGAACCAGATCCCGGTATAGCCGTCGCCGAGACGGCCGGCACGCCGGAACGCGGCCTCGCTGCGCCCGCCGACGAAGACCGGCACGGGGCGGAACGGCTTCGGGTAGACCGTCACATCGTCAAGCTGGAAGTGGCGGCCGGCGAAGGTCACGTTGTCTTCGGTCCAGAGTCGCTTGAGGATTGCGATGGCTTCGTTCGTTCGGGCGCCACGAGTCGCAGGATCGACGCCGGAACTCCAGAACTCGTGCGGGTCTTCGCCGCCAATGCCGACCCCGAGCACGAACCGGCCCATGCTGAGTTGGTCGAGTTGTGCCACCTGAAGTGCAACGGGGACGGGGTGACGCAACGGCAACAGGTAGACGCTCGTCTTCAATTCGATGCGCGAGGTAACCGCGGCGGCGGCGGTGAGCGTGATGAGCCCGTCGTTCCCGAAGCCGAAGAACGAAACGTGGTCACCGGCGATCAGCCCGTCGAGGCCGAGCCGTTCGGCGTTGCGTGCTGCGTCCAGCGCCATCTCGCCGGTCGTGCCGACGCGGATGTCCCAGGAGCGAAGCATGACCGAGACGGTGGGCGCCTTCATGGGCCGATTCTAGCCCGGTGGGGCCGCTTCCGCCGTTGTCGTGGCTCTGGGATAGTCAGGGCACAGCTCACAACCGGGGGTAGTCATGACAAGCGGACAGGCCCGCACGCCCATGGTCTTCGACCGCGCCTTCCTCACCGACGTCGAGGGGGTGACGGAACTCATCTTCGTCCGGCACGGCGAGCAACACATCCCCGACCTGCGCAGCGGCCCCGTTGGCGACACCATCGACCCGCCGCTCAGTGAGCGCGGTGAGCGCCAGGCCCGGGCAGTGGGCGAGCGGCTCTCCGCCGACCGTGTCGATGCCGTCTACGCGAGTCCGCTGAAGCGGGCATTACGCACCGGGCAGGAGGTCGCGCGGCACCACCGGCTCGAACCGAAGGTGGTGGACGACCTGCGCGAGATCGAGGTCTTTCGCGACATGCCGCATGACCAGTCAGCCGTGGGCTACTTTGGCGAGAGCCTGCTGCAGGCGATGCGCGAGCGGATGCTGCGCGAGAAGAAGTGGGATGTCTACCCGCTCTCCGAATCGAGCTTCCAGTTCCGCAAGCGGACGGTGAACGCGGTGGAGGCGATCATCGCGGAGAACGAAGGCAAGCGTGTCGTCATCGCCTGCCACGGTGGGGTCATCAACGCCTACATCGGCCACATCATCGGAGTCGACTACGACATGTTCTTTCGCCCCGCGCATTGTTCGATGCACGTGGTGTTTTCGGGACAGGGTGTGCGTGCTCTGCAGTCGCTCAACGATGTCCACCACCTGCGCACGGAGCAGTGGAACCTCGTGAGCCACTGATCGGCGCCGGGAGTCAGGGTCCTTCGATCGCGAACTGGTCCGCGAGGGTTTCGAGCGCGAGTGGCAGCGGTGGCCGCAGTGCCGTTCCCGCGAACGCATCGGCGAAAGCGCGGGCGACAGCGCTCTTCCGCGTGTAATGGCGGCCCCCGGAGAGAGCGAACATCTCCGCGCAGAGCTTCGTCGCTTCCTGCGTGACGTACGTCTTCGTGCGAAGCACCCGCGCGGCGTAGGCGTCGCCGGCGGCGGGCCGGAACTGTCCCGCGGTTTCGAGGAGGTAGGCGCGCAGGGCTTCGTAGCGCATCCGCGCATCCGCCAATCGCAGCCGGACAGCCGAGGAGGCGGGTGTTGGCGCGCCCAGTGACTCGAGCATGACGCGCGCGCAGCCAAGGGGGATAGCCGCGAAGAGGCAGTAGAAGAACTGCAGTGGCTGGGCCTTCGCGATGAAGTCGGGGAAGCCGAGGATGCCGCTCGCGGCCGCATCGTCGTAGCGAACAGTCTGGCTCTCCGACGAGCGCATGCCGAAGCCATCCCAATCGTCGAGCACCAGCACGCCGGGCTGATTCACCGGCACGAGGAAGAACTCAACCACGCCCGCGCCGGGGAGGTCCGCCGGTTCGACGCGCGCGGTCGAAAAGTAGGTTGCCGCGTTCGCGCCGAAGGAGGCGAGGATCTTCTCGCCGGTGAGGAGGAATCGTCCGTCCTCGTCCTTCCGTGCGACTGCCTTCGTCGCTGCCAACGAGCCACCAGCTCCCTTTTCGGAGTTGCAGGCGGCGTAGATGTTCCCGGCGGCATAGTCCGCGGCGATGCGCTCCTTCTGCCTGGCCCAGGTTGCGCCCCAATTCGTGTCATCAGGCCAGGTGTCCATGGCAACCACCCCGGCGAGGCCGAGCGGCATGCTCAGCATGAGCGCGAGTGACGGCGATGCGGTGGCAAGCGCCTCGATCACTTCGGTGGCTTCCTGGCAGGTGGCTCCGGCGCCACCCAGGTCCGTAGGGAACGGCAACGACGGGATGGCGGCGGCATACAGCTGGCGAACGCTTTCGGCCGGATAGTCGTCGGGAGCGGCGGACTCGCGCGCGGCGATGCCCGTGAGCAGGTCCATGAGTGCGGCATTCACAGGACGAACCTCGGCGCCGGCGCAAGTGCTTCGTGCGGCGCATGTGCAGTATCGCAACCCGTGCAAGTCCCACCGGCACGGCGCTTCCGGACTACAATGCGCCTGCCCGGCAAGGAGGTGGCGGATGGCGACACGCGAACAGGTGGACGAACTGCTTTCGAAGATGGCCACGGAGCGCGCGGCACTGTTCGCGGCTGTCGATGCGCTGGCCGCCGCGGATCTGCTGCGGGTCCCGCGGGACGCTGAGGGCGAAGAGCAGTGGACGGCGCTGGAACAGCTTGCCCACCTCAACGAGATGGAACGGAACTACGATGCATGGGTACGGCGCGCTCTCCGCGAGGAGAATCCCGATATCTGGGGCACACCGGTCGTCCCGGTCGCGATACCGATCGAAGCCGCGAACACGCACACGGCGGCGGCGCTCCTCCACGAACTGAAGATGGAGCGCCAGTACACGCTCGGGCTGATCAACGACATCGCACTCGCGGACTTCGAACGCACCGCCACGAGCCCGATGTTCGGCACGCTCACCGTGATGCAGTGGCTCCGCTCGTTCTATCGTCACGACCGCCAGCACGCGGCGCAGATCCTCGGCCGCAAGAGCGACTATCAGCCGAATTTCACCGGCGAGGAGCCGAATCAACGGCAGGCGCGCATCGATCTCGTCGCCCGGCGCAAGGCGGAGAACCGGGCGTGAGGGCACACGAAGGGGAGTTCGGCGGGCGCCGTAGCCGGGGGGCGGGAGCGCTCGCTTTTGCGTTGCCGGAACGGCGGACTATAGTTACAAGTCTTGCGACATGCTGATTGACCTTCATAGCCACACATGGCCCCGATCCCACGACAGCGTTCTAAACCCCGATGACCTCGTCGTCCGGGCGAAGAGCGCGGGTCTCGACGCAATCGTCTTCACCGAGCACGACACGGTGTGGGATTCGAAGTCGATTGAGGAGTTGCGCGCGAAGCACGACTTCCTCGTCCTCGCCGGCGTCGAAATAAGCACGGACGACGGCCACATCCTCGCTTTTGGCATCGACAAGTACGTGTTCGGCATGCACCGCTCGCGTGAACTCGCCAGCTACGTGGAGAAGGCGAACGGGGCGATGGTCGCGGCGCACCCCTACCGCCGCCAGATGCCGTGGTTCAGCCGGAACGAAGAAGAGTACAAGTCGGCGCTGGAGAAAGCCTCACGCAACCCGGCGTACCAGTACGTTCAGGGGCTCGAGGAGATCAACGGGCGCGGCAGCGACAAGGAGAACGAATTCTCCCGGCGGCTGTGCGAACTGATGGACCTGCGCGGCACTGGCGGAACCGATTCGCACGCCATCAGCGACGTTGGCAAGTGCGCCACCTACTTCGAGAAAACCATCAACGACGAGCGTGACCTGATCGAGGAGATCAAGGCCGGCCGGTTCTACGCGGTCGACATGCGCTCGGGTACGCCGGTGGCTGTGCGAAGCAGCTCACAGGCGTAGATGTCATCGACGCGATAGCCCGCTTTGGCTTCGCTTCACAGTCGTGAACGCCGATAGTACGATGGAGCGGCCAGAGCGACCCATGCAGCACTCGACGGGAAGAGGAGCCCAACAATGACCTACGTCATCACCAGCCCATGTATCGATGTCCAGGACCAGGCCTGTGTCGAGGTCTGCCCGGTGGACTGCATCCACTTCGACGAAGGCAAAGACCGGATGCTCTACATCAACCCCGATGAATGCATCGACTGCGGCGCCTGCGAGCCTGCCTGCCCGGTGAGCGCGATCTTCGCCGAAGACGATGTGCCCGGCGACCAGGAGCCGTACAAGGAGATCAACGTCCTCTGGTACAGCGACAAGGACGGCGCTCGAACCAAGGTCGAAGCCCTTATCTCAGGCTGAGCCGGCGGTTCGCCACTCACACACAGGACCGCGGAGCCGCCCACGGGGCGGCTTTCGCTTGCCCCGGCAAGCCCGTCAGAACTTGACCGGGGCGGGTTTCCGGCTAGATTGGTTTCGTTGCGCTACGTATTAAGCGTAGCGTGGAGGCACTTTCTCACATGTCAGAACGAGTCATTATCAAGGCTGCTCCGCGCACTATTCTCGGCAAGAAAGTTGCTCAGCTGCGCCGCCAGGGCCGCCTTCCCGCCAACGTCTACGGGCGTGGCATTTCGTCCCAGGCTGTCGACATCGACGCGCGGGAGTTCGGCCGCACCATCAAGCAGGCTGGTCTCCGGGCCATGATCCAGCTCGACGTCGACGGCGAGAAGTCGCCACGCTACGTCATCCTTCGCGGCATCGAACGGAAGGGCGGCACCGGCGACCCGATTCACATCGACTTCTTCCAGGTCGACCCGGAACAGCCGATCACCGCGAACGTTCCGCTGCGTATGACGGGTGATGCGCCAGCGGTTCGCGACCTTGCCGGCACGCTGCTGACGAGCATCGATGTGGTCGCCGTGCGCTGCAAGCCGCTGGACATTCCCGATACGATTGCTGTCGACCTGTCGCTCCTCAAGGGCTTCGACGTGTCACTCAAAGTTGCCGACATTCAGGCGCCTGCAGGCGTCGAAATCCTTACCGACCCCAGCATTGTGGTTGCGACGGTGAACCCGCCGCGCATCCGGCGGTAGGTTGGCCGTGAGCGAATTTTCGTACCCGGCCGACCCTGCGGAGGCCGGGTTACGTTTGTTCCTCGGCTGGTTCGGTCCGCATTACGCCCGCAGCGCCAACGTGGTGAAGGCTGAATCCGACGGCGCCACGCTCACCAGTGAGGTGAAGGTTGGCCGCCAGTGGACGATGGCGGTCACTGTGCTCAACACGATGGCAGCCGATGCGACGCTGGAGTGGGAGGCCGCGCGCTCGGCTCTCGAGAAGCGGCTCGACAGCGAAGGCCGCGCCATCGCCGTCTGGGCCCCTCGTGGCGCCAGTATTCCCTCCACCGAACCGGGATTGAGCCGCTTCGTGCACGCCCTCGGTGAGGCGCGGACACTCGAAGACGGCCGCCTGGAGATCCGCCGCGATGTTTCGCTCTACCTGAAGCGCGCTGGCCCGAGTGGTTCGGTGGTGACGGTCATCGGTGGCCTGTCGGCGCATTGGGCGCAGTTCACGAACCGTGTCCCCGGCACGTTCATGCTGAACTCCGCGGAGTTGCTCCGGATGCCCGCTTCGACGGAGGAGCGCGAGGAACTCACCGAGAAGATCGTCCTCGCCGCAGGCCAGCCCGAAGCCGACGAGAACCAGATCATCCCGGCAACGGACGCCTGGACGGCGAATGACCTGGGTTCGGGCCAGAGTTGCATTCTTGGCACCCCGGCGCCCGAAAACGAAGAGTGGAGCGCCTCTCTGCGGCGGAACCTGCGCAAAGCGTTGAAGGAAGCCCCGGCCAGGCCGCAACCCGAGGCCGACGCGCGGGCACTCGTTGTGCTCGGTGTTTCGACCTACGCCGAAGAGGAGAAGCTGTCGCTCTCCCTGCGCGGCATGGACCCGTCGCTCTACGCTGCGTACGACATTCTGGCGGTGGTCGCCGACGGCAAGCTCAAGACGATTCTCCAACCCCAGCGCCAATCGCTCCCCTGGGACTGAGCGCGCGGGTCAGAGGCGGCTGCTCCCGCCCGGGGTGCGCGGGCCGCGACGTGCAGGCAGAATCGCGGAAGTTCCTTCGTTCGGGGTGAGGTATGGCGATCTCGCGGGTCGGGTTTATCGGGCTTGGCATCATGGGGGCGCCGATGGCGGCGAACCTGCTGAAGGCGGGGTTCGCGGTAACAGTCTGGAACCGCTCGCCGAGCCGGACGCAGCCGCTGCTCGAGGCCGGGGCCGAGGGCGCGGACAGCCCCGCGGCAGTCGCGGCCGCGTCCGAGGTGACGCTGAGCTGTGTCACGAACTCCGGTGATGTGGAGGAGGTCGCGCTGGGGCCGGGAGGCGTGGTCGAGGGCGCGAAGCCCGGCTCGGTGTACGTCGACTGTTCGACGATTGCTCCGGCCACGGCGAGAAAGGTGGCGGAAGCGCTTGGACGCCGCGAGGTGGCGATGCTGGACGCGCCGGTTTCCGGCGGGGATATCGGCGCCCGGGCAGGCACGCTCGCGATCATGGTGGGTGGCGAAGCAGAGGTGTTCGAACGCTGCCTGCCCGTCTTCGAAGCCATGGGCAAGACCATTGTTCACGTGGGCCCGAATGGCGCGGGGCAGGTGGTGAAGCTTTGCAACCAGGTTGCTGGCGGGCTGAACCTGCTGGCGGCAGCCGAGGCCATCGGGCTTGCTCGCCGCGCGGGGGTGGACCCGGAGAAGATGTTGCAGGTGGTTTCGGCGGGCGCCGCGGGGTCGTGGATGCTTTCGAACCTGGCGCCGCGGGCGGTGCGGGGAGATTTCGCGCCTGGCTTCATGGTCGACCTGATGCAGAAGGACCTCCGGCTGGTGCTGGACGAGGCGCACGAGACACACACGCCGCTGCCCGGCACCGCGCTCGTTTCGCAGCTGTTCCAGGGGATCCAGGCCGAGGGCCGAGGAACAGAGGGCACCCAGGCGCTCGTCGATGTCATCGCCAAGCTCTCGCGGTGAGCCACGCCAATTGAGCCGAACAGCGATGCGTGATACCGTCATCGTTCGTGCCGGGAGCCCGGTCCTTCGTCCGCGAAGGACAAACCCATCGCCCGGTCTGAGGTCCAATTGAGGGAATATGAACTGACGGTGGTCTACGACCTCGCCGTCGCCGAAGCGGGTGGCCCCGACGCCGGCCCGCAGCGCATCACCAGCATGGTCGAAAGCCGTGGCGGCAAGATGCTGAAAGTCGACCATTGGGGACGCCGCCGGATGGCCTACCCGATCAATCGTGCGCTCGACGGTGACTACGTGGTCACTCGCGTGGAACTCGAGCCGTCGGTGATCGCGCCGCTCGAAGCGGCCCTGAAGATCGACGAGAAGGTGTACCGCCACCTGGTGGTGCGCGCCGACGAACTCCCCGCGCCGCCACCTCCGCGCGAACCGCGGGTTCCGCGCGAGGCTGCGGCCGAAGCCGCACCCGCCGCTCCGGCGCCCGCCCCGGCGGTGGTTGCCGAGGCTGCTCCGGTGGC
>CAYYDX010000030.1:0-33558 GCA_964470735.1 uncultured Anaerolineaceae bacterium | reverse complement strand
CGCCTGGGGGGATCGTAGGCTACCCCCTCGAACGAATCCACGAGGAGGTAGCCTACCTCGCGTACTATCTGCATTGGCAGCACGACGCGCTCCTCGCCATGGAGCACAGCGATCGGCGGTTGTGGGTGAGGCAAGTGGCCGATATTCATCGTAGAGCAGCTTCAGCGGAGGCCGTCTGATGCCCGATCCCCTGCCCGGTTTCCGGTTCACCGTTGAAATAGCCGGTATCCAGGACGCCCAGTTCCTCGAGTGCAGCGGCTTCGAAACGAAAGTCGATGTCGAGGAGTACAAAGAAGGCGGCCTGAACGACTACGTCCACAAACTCCCCGGCCGCCAGAGCTACACCAACGTCACCCTCAAGCGTGGTGTCGTGAACTCCATCGAGCTCTGGGACTGGCTCCATCGCCTGGCCACGGCCCGCGCTAAGAACGCCGAGAAAAAGAACATGTCGGTCGTCCTCTACAACGGAAAAGGCGAGGAACAGCTCCGCTGGAACCTCATCGCTGCCTACCCGGTGAAGTGGAGCGTCCCTCCCATGCAGTCCGAGCAGTCGGCCGTCTACGTCGAATCGCTCGAACTTGCCTACCAGGAGTTCACGCTGCAACAGCGGTAAGACCATGGCCGACGAACACGACCTGCCGCAAAACGACTCCCCCGGTGATGACTTCGGAGGATTCCTCGGGCGCCGGCTGCGCTCGTACCAGTCCGGCATCCTCGGACTCGGTGGCCTCCACGACGTGCCCGTCAGCGGCGCCGCCGCCGAACACGGGGTGAACGTCGTCAACCGGAGCGCCGAATTCGCAGGGTCACTCCAGAGCCTCCTCTCCTATCGTGGCGTCGCAGCCAGTCCGGTCCCGCCCCCGGTCTCGCGCCAGTTCGACAGCGCTCCAGCATCCACACCCGGCGAGGCGGCGCCCGACGGCACCGAAGCAAGCTCGGAACCATCGCCCGCTGGCCCGATCGCCTTCGGCAGCGAAACATGGTTCAGCCGCATGGCGCAGCGCATCGCCGCGACCGAACAGCGGCAGCGCGAAACAGCCCCCAGGGTTTCCGGTCCTTCGGCGGCCGCTATCGAGGCCGCCCTTGGCCTCAGTTCGCCAGCGGTACCACCGCGAGGCGACGGAACTGTCCGCAGGCGTTCCATCGTCCAGGAGATGTCGGGCGCCGGGATTGAGCTGGAAAGCCTCTCCGAGTCGCGCGAACCTTCCGGCGAGGTCACACCCGCGAGTCCCGCTGCGCCGACCGAACCGGCGCCTGACGCGTCAGCTCCGTCCGGTTCGACTGCCGCCGCCCTGGCTCGCGCGGAGTCGGTTTCCGAGTCCGCATCCGAACCGAAGCTCGGCCCCGCGCTCATGCAGCGCCGTCCGCGCAATCGGCGAAGTTCGACGCCAGCGGTCGATGCACCCGTCCAGCGCACTCCGGATACCACAGCTCCGGCGAACAGAGCGGCGCCCTCCGTTGCCAGTTCCGAAGCGCCTGCACCCGCCGCCACCACTCCGGCGCCAACCCCTCCGGCGTCCAGCGCCGGTTCAGAGCCAGCTCGAGTTCGCCGCTCGGTAGTGGCGCCGTCGCCTGCCTCCCGGCGTGAACCCCCGGACGAGGGCCGCGAGGGCGTCCGGCGCATCGTCCCCCAACCACCACGTCCACCCTCCGGTGCGTCACCGGTGCTCACGCCGTCACCCACGACACCGCCGACCCACGAAGATGTACTGCCAGCGAGCTTCGCTGCGGATGCCGTCACGGCTCCGGAGAACTCCATCAGCGTAGCCCGGGCCCAGGACCCGGCTGCCGCGGAACCATCACCGACACGCATACCCGCCTCCGCTCCTGTTCTGCGCCGCGAGGCCACCGCAGAACCGCCCGCCGCCACCTCGAACGTCGAGCAGCCACCGACGCCAGTGTCAGCCGTCTCGGTTGAGCAGGGCGCGCCCGCCGAAGCCACGCCGTCAACGAGCCCACAAACAACCGACGCCGCGACTCTTCCCGCCACCACCGCCGGGTCGCCACCGCCGTTCCGACGCCAGGTCGAAGCGCCGGCGGCTGCCTCACGGGCAACGACACCGACCGAAGCCACTCCACCCATACCCGGGGACGAAACTCACGGCGCGGCGCCGGCCGTTCCCACGGCTCCTGCCTCCAGTACCGTCGAACCGGCCTCGAACATCCGCCGGCAGGCGGTCGCGGGTGCACCACCGGCGCCGGTCACCCCCGCCGCGGACGTTGCCCGGACGACGGCATCTCCAACGCCAGCATCGACGGATACACCACCAGCAACCGGGTCGACGTCACCCGCGCCCGATTCTGCGGATGACCGCGAAGCGCCCGTGGCAACCACGTCCCCGGAGTCCACGAACATCGTGCGCCGCCAGGGCGAGGCCACTCCCCCGGCTGCGAGCATCGACGTTGATGTTGCGCCGGCCCCACCATCGCCAGAGAGCGAATCGATCCCGGGTGGCGACGTCGCCAGCATACCGGCCAGCACAGCCGCCGCGGCCACATCACCGACGACCGCATCGGCCCCACTCCAGCGCGTCACCGATTCCGCCGTGGCCCGCCTCACTCCGGGGTCGGCCGGCCCTGACGCCACTCCGCCCGTGCCCGGCGACCCAGCAGCGTCCACGGCGAACCCCTCGGTCCCTGCAACCACAAACCCGGTGCAGCGAAAGGACGCCTCGCCGAACGCTCCCGAAGCTCGACCCGTAGCTTTCGCTGAGACGCCAGCGCCCGCCTCAGACACGACCCCCAGAGAGCTTCGACCGCCAACCTCGTCGGAAGTTGCTCCGGCGACGCCTGCTCCGGTTCAGAGGCTCGCAGCAGCGTCTGCGGAACTGGTGGCGGCCCCATCCGGCCCGTCGCCAAGTGGCGCTGCACGCGAGACGCCGCCCGATCCCGTCCGGCCGGGTATCGCGCGCGATCCCGCTGCCCCGGCCGATGACGCTTCATCAGCGCGCGTGCCATCCCTTTCCGCGGCCCGGGCTTCCGCCACGTCGCCTGCCTCGAACGATTCAACCCCGCAGACCCCGGCGGCCGCCGAACTGCGCCGAACCGTTGCCGCCGAACCGCCTCCTGCCCTGGACTCGGTCCCGGAACTGCCCACGGCGTCTCCCGGCACCTCCACTCAGCCGCCTGGCGTAACCGAGACGACCTTGGATGGCGGAGCCGCCGCTGAACCAGCGCCCGAAGCCACACCTGCGCAGCAGTCGCCGACTGCAGGCGCTCCGTCGTCACCCGTGTCCGCGTCAGCCGCACAGCGCCTGGCAGCCCCTCTCCCGGCTTCGAGCGGAGAATCACCCACTCCAAATCGCGACCTCTCATCCTCAGCGGTGTCCCAACCGACTTCCACGGTCCGTGCCGAACCGTTCGCCGGGCCAATGGGGGACGTCCAGCGCGTGGTCGCCGAACCTCCAGCGAACCCTGCGCCCGTCGAGCCAATCACTTCGAGCGCTGCGTCGCAGGGTGAGACGGCGCCCGAGCTTCCAGTCGCAACCACGTCACCGATTCCTCCTACGCCGGCCCCTACGGCTACCCCGGCCCGAGGTGCCGCAGCTGCGGCCGTACAGCGACTGGCCAGTGAGAGCGCCCTCCCAAGTGCGCCAACCGTCGCCGCCGAACCCTCACCGCGGACTTCCGAGCCGCGCCAGGTGATCGCGGCCGCCAACCCTTCGACTCCGGCCGAATCCGCGAGCCTCACCCCGCCGGACCCGTCCGTGCCAACCTCGGCGCCGGTTCAGCGTCTCGCCACCTCAACCTTCAGTCCCGTCGCAGCCGAAGTCGGCGCTCCAAGCACAATTCAGCCAACTGACGCGCCACCGGCCGCGACGACCACTCGAGCGGTCCCTCTTGCAGCGCCCGCATCCCCGGAAGCTACCGCCGAAATTCGGCGGCAGGCTGTGGCGGACCCACCGGCGACTGCCGTGAACGCCCCCGTCGCACCTGCGCCACAGCCTGGCCGCCGCGTAGAAGACCGGCCCCTCGTCGCATCCGCAGCCACCCGTGAGCGCGTGGTCGCGACACCGCCGGCCAGCGACGCGCTGCGTGAACTGGCGCCGCCGATTGCGGTCGGGGCCACACTGCCTGCGCCGCCGGTGCAACGCGCGTTTGCCCCTCGCTCCTCCGAACCGTTGCCCGCGAACATGTCTGCTCCATCGCCAGCCGTCACGCCACCGTCCGGGCCGCCACCTGTCTTGCGTTCGGCGCCCCCTGTCGACATGCCGCTGGCGCCGGTCCAGCGCGACGTGCAACGGATTGACTCCCCGGCAACCGGCCAGGTTCAGAGCGTCGCGCCGCAATCGAACACCCCGCCGGGGGAACAACAGGCCAATCAGCCGCCCGACTACGACCTCATCGCCGAGCAGGTCTGGCCGAGGATTCGGAAGAAAATCCGCATCGAAAGGGAGCGCGAACGTGGACGACCCTACTAAGTGGATGCCGCCAAACTACCTCTGTAAGGTGCTCATATGGCCCTCGTAAAAGCCACCATCACCAACCTCGACACGAACGCCGTCGTCACCTGTATGTTCAACCCGACGGATTACACGTTCGCCAAATCCGTGTCGTGGGCGCAAACCACCGAACGCGGCGCCAACGTTCCCGCGCTCGAGTTCACCGGTGGCGAGCCAGCCACCGTTTCGCTCAAGCTCTTCTTCGACACGAACAACACCGGCCAGGACGTCCGCACCCAGTACACCAACGCGCTCTGGGACCTTGCCATGGTCAACCGCTCGCAACTCGACCCGAAGACGCAGAAGGGCCGCCCGCCACGCTGCATGTTCGCCTGGGGCAACGCCTGGTCGTTCGAAGCGGTCGTGACGTCAATCAACACGAACTTCACGCTCTTCCTCGAGGACGGCACTCCGACCAGGGCCACGGTCGATATCTCGCTTAAGCAGGCCACGGATCCGGGCAATTTCCCGGCGCAGAACCCCACGTCCGGGGGTATCGCCGGCCACAAGCGGCGCATCGTGCAGCAAAGCGAAACCCTCGATTACATCGCCTCGGAGGAGTATGGCGCGTCACGCTACTGGCGCGAGATCGCCGAGGCCAACGGTATCGACGACCCGATGCGCGTGCGCCCCGGGACCATCCTGACACTGCCGCCGGTTTCCGAGGCGTAAGGAGTCTACGTGCCAGCCGTCCTCCTTCCTCAGTTTTATGTGAAATTGAACGGCTCCGACGTCCCGTCTGATTTCGTCTCCGCGATCGAGGTCATCGAAGTTGATATCAGCCTCTACATGCCGGGGATGGCAACCATCCAGCTCACCGACCACAAGCTAGAGTGGGTTGATCACGCCTCCGTGGAAGTCGGCTCCGATATCGAGATTTCGATCCGCGAAACAGCAACGGTGGGAGAAATTCCGCCCGGCCCCACCGTTGTCTTCAAAGGGAAAATTGCCGCGCTCGAAGCAAACTACCACGCAGACTTCTCGTGCGTCACAGTCATCCGCGCGTATGACCGCCTTCATCAACTCCATCGGGGAGCCGGTTCGAAGACCTACCTCAACGCCAAAGACTCAGAGGTGGTGGAGACCATCATCGGCGAAGCGGGCCTTTCCGCGCGGGTGGAATCCACCTCCACGGTTCGCGAGCATATCTTTCGCGGCGACCTTTCGAGCTACGACTTTATCCAGGCACTCGCTCGCCGGAATGGGTTCGTCACGTTCTGCGAGGGCGACACCGTGCACTGGAAGCCCCCGCTCGGTTTCAACTTCCCGGCGCATACGATCTCCCACGGCGAAGGGCTGATCGACTTCCGCCCTGTGCTCAGCACGACGGGGCAGGTCGATAATGTCGAGGTCCAGGGTTGGAATCCGACGACCAAGCAAGCGATCACCGCGTCCGCAACGTCTACGACGAGCCGCCTGGCGAGGAACGGTTCGGCCCCGAACGGCGGCCCGGCGCTAGCCGCCTCAAAGTTCACCTCGGCCAAACTCCATGTGAGTGACCACACCAACCTGCAGCCCGAAGCCGACCGCCTCGCCGCCGCTGTCTTCGCCCGGATGGCAGCCGGTGACATCACCGCGGAGGGCGCTGCCATCGGCTCAACAGCGATCAAGCCAGGAGTCAAACTCACGGTGCAGAACGTCGGTACGCGGTTCAACGGCACCTACCTCGTCACGCGTGCACGCCACCGATACACCCCCACCGATGCCTACCAGACTGAGTTCTGGCTGGGTGGAATGACCAGCGGCACCGTCGGGGCGATGCTCAACGACGACCCCACCGATGCAAACTCCCGCAGTCGCCTCACCCAGGGCCTCGTTGTCGGCATCGTCACGAACAACGACGACCCGGACAAGCTTGCCCGCGTCAAAGTGAAGTTCCCCTGGCTCAGCGCGAACGAAGAGAGCAGCTGGGCGCCGGTCATGAGCGTGGGCGCCGGCAACGCCCGCGGATTCCAGGTCATCCCCGAGGTCAACGACGAAGTGCTTGTTGCCTTCGCCAATGGCGACTTCAACCAGCCCTACATCCTCGGCGGGGTCTGGAACGGCCAGGATGCACCACCCAGCAACGCCGCGGTTGCGAACGGGACCGTCGATATCCGGGAGTTCAAGACCCGCGCCGGTCACATCCTCAGGTTCACCGACAAATCGGGTGGGGAGAAGATCGAGATTCTCGACAAGACCGGCAAGAACACCATCGTCATTGATTCGGCGACCAATGAAATCGCCATCAACGCCGAGGGTGTCATCAAAGTGATCGCCAAGCAGGACGTGAAGATCCAGGCCAGTGCCAACGTCGAGATCAAGGGTGACGCCAGCGTGAAGGTCTCGGGACCGCAGATCAACGTCGAAGCCTCGGGCAAACTCACCCTCAAGGGCGCATCGGTCGAGATCAACGGCTCCGGCAATGTCAAAATCGGTGGCCCGGTGGTGCAAATTAACTGATGACCGAAGACAACATCCTCATCGGCCGCGGCTGGGCGTTTCCCCTCGGCGTCGACGTACACGGCGGCATCCAACTCTCACGCAACGAACCGGAGATCGAGGAATCGATCACCATCATCCTCGGTACGAGCCCGGGCGAACGCGTCATGCGCCCAACCTTCGGCTGCCGCATCCACGAACTCGTCTTCGCGCCGAACACCGCGGAGACCGTCGGCCTTGCCCGCCGCTATGTCCAGGAAGCCCTCGGCATGTGGGAACCGCGCATCGACGTCGACGAAGTCGTGGTCGTGCTCGACCCTGCCGAAGCCGAGCGCGGACGCATGAATATCGGCGTCCGCTACACCATCCGGGGTACGAAAGATGCGCGTTCGCTCGTCTACCCCTTCTACCTGATCGAACCCGAATAGCCGACATCGCGAACTGATGCAGCCGCCACCGGCACGTCCCGGCGGCACGGTCTAGAATGTCGGCTTCAGGAGCATCGTGCCGCATGCCACTACCAGACCCACAACTGGACGACCGCCGCTTTCAGGACATCGTGAATGAGGCAAAGGGCCTCATCCCGCGCTACTGCCCGGAATGGACCGACCACAACGTCTCCGACCCCGGCGTCACGCTGATCGAACTGTTCGCCTGGATGACGGACATGATGCTCTACCGTATGAACCGCGTCCCGGAGAAGAACTACCTCCGCTTCATGGACCTCATCGGCATGCAGCTGAAGGACGCGGTTCCGGCGAAAACCGATCTCAGCTTCCGCCTCTCAGCGCCACAGCCCGGCCCCGTCACCATTGCCCGCGGCGCCTCCGTGGCGACCCTGGATTCGCCCGATATGCCCGCGGTCATCTTCACCACGGACCACGACCTGACCATCGTTCCACCGACCCTGCGCCAGTGCCTCTTCTCCACCGACGATGTCACCTTCGCCGACTACACCAGCCGCCTCACCCTCGACGGCGAGTTCTTCGATGCCTTCCAGCATATGCCGCTTCCCGGCGACACACTGCATTTCGGTTTCGTCGAAAACCTCAGCCAGCACACGCTCAGCCTCGAAATCGATGCCAACGTCGAGGGCATCGGCGTCGACCCGCGTGATCCGCCGCTCGCCTGGGAAGCGTGGTGCGGCGACACCCGCGGCTGGGTGCGCTGCCACGTCGAACGCGACGAAACCGGCGGCCTCAATACCGACGGCGCCGTCATCCTCCATCTACCGGTGGGTATGGAGGCGCGCGTGCTCAGCCGCCTGCAACTCCACTGGTTGCGCCTACGCGTCATCCAGCCGAGACCTCGCCAGCCCACCTACTCGCAGTCGCCGCGAGTGAACACCATCGTCCCCACGTCAATCGGGGGCACCGTCCCGGCCACCCACTCCGCCATCGCTGGCAACGAACTCCTCGGACGCACAACCGGCGTCCAGGGAGAATCGTTCACGGTCATCAACACTCCCGTCCTCCCTCGCGATGACGACGAATTCCTTGAAGTGTTCGAGATTGAGGCCGACCGCTGGGAACGCTGGACCGAGGTGCCGAACTTCCGCGACTCGGGCCCGGACGACAATCATTATGTCTTCGATGGCGTGACCGGCACGATCACCTTCGGCCCGACAATCCGCGAACCCGACGGACTCGAGCACGCTCACGGCCGCACACCGGCGCGTGGCTCAGCGCTCCGCATCGGCCGCTACCGCTACGGCGGCGGCACCCAGGGCAACGTCGGCGCCAACACTCTGACCGTGCTCAAGTCATCCATCCCGTACGTCGCCACGGTGGTCAATAGCACACCCGCCGCTGGCGGCCTCGATCCAGAGACCGTCGACGCAGCACGCTTCCGGGCGCCACTCGCGATTAAGACCCGCGACCGCGCGATCACCGCCTCCGACTTCGAGTTCCTGGCGCTCGAAGCTTCGCGCCGGGTGGCCCGCGCGCGCTGCATCCAGGTTCGCACCGACTCGACCGCGAGTTCGGTCCCGCCGGGCACGGTCGAGCTGCTCATCGTGCCGCTCGTCCCACCGGATCACGCGCGCACGATTGAGTCGCTCCAGCCACCGCCCGAACTCCTGCAGACTGTGCGCGACTACCTCGACGACCGCCGGATCCTCGGCACGCAACTCGTCGTCGACGGACCCGCCTATGTCGGCGTTAGCGTCGAGGCCAGCATCCTCGTCGAACGCCATCGCAACGGCGACGATGTCCGCGCGCAGGTCGCCAGCCGCATCCGCGAATACCTCGACCCACTGCTCGGCGGACCGGACGGAACTGGTTGGCCGTTCGGCCGCGACCTCTATCTCTCTGAAATGCAGTCGGTTGTTCAGAGCGTTCCCGGTGTGGAGTACGCACAGGACGTGACCCTCTACCAGGTCGACATCCAGACGGGTCAGTCGCGCGCCGCCGGGCAGAAGATCACCGTGGCCGATGACGTCCTCCTCCTCTCCTACGAACACGTAGTGACGGTTTCGAACCGGTGACCACGCCAGCGCAGGAAGCTGTCGGAGTGAGCGTCGCCGCGCGCAACGGAAGCGGCCCGCCAGCGCTGCGCCGCCCGGCCGGGCACGCTGTTCCATGGGAGCCAGCGCCTCCGGGCGTCCCTGCAACGCGCAGCACCTACCTCGACTACCTGCCTGGCCTCTACCAGGAGAGCGACTTCCTCGGCCGCTTCCTGCTTATCTTCGAACATATCCTCTCGCCGGTTGACCGCACGATCGGCAATATCTCGCACTTCTTCGACCCGGACGTGACGCCCCACGAAATGCTCCCATGGCTCGGCTCATGGCTCGGCGTTGTGCTCGATGCGCGCGTCCCCGAGGACCGCCGGCGTGAGTTGATCACCGCCGCGCCCGAACTCTACCGCTGGCGCGGCACAAAGCGCGGGCTGCGCGAGTACCTTCGCCTCTACACGGGCATCGAACCGGAGATCAGCGAACCAGGCCTGAGCGAAATCGCCTCCAACCGGAGTCTTGCCTTCCGGTTCACGGTGCGCGTCCGCGTGCCTGCTGGCAGCAACGTCCAGCGCAGCTTCATCGAAAGCATCATCGATGCCGAAAAGCCGGCCTTCGCCGCCTGCGACCTCGAACTCCTGCCCGCCTGAACCTAGCGTTCCGAGGACACTACGGAGCGGGCTGGATGAACGGCGTCGCGCCGTCCGCGCTCTTCTCGGCGGCCCAGCCCGATAGCCCACTGGCGCTCTGCACCTGCCACCAGGTGAATCCGTCGGCAGTCGTCGGGCCACCCTTGATCGCGACCTTCTCACCCGTGCACAGCCGCCCGGAAATATTATCGGCGGCACGCACCGCCGAGGTTCGCACGGCGAGGCAGTTCGTGTTGCTGGGGGTCGGGTCGGAATTGACGATGATCCCGTTCCCACCGACGTGCAGCCCGGCCGGCGTCGCGGTCGCGGCCACCGTCGGCGCTGTCGAAGCCTGCGCAGTCGGGCTCACGTCCGGCGCGGCCTTCTTCTCGCTGCCGCCACCGAGCAACTGCATCGCCGCAAACGCGATACCGCCCAGCACCAGGAGCGCTATCACCGCCAGCGCCGGGATCTTGTAGGGCTCGAGCGGCGGCTTCACGATGAGTTGCCCGCTGGTGCTCGATGGGCTCGGTGACCCCGCCTGGCGGGCCTCGACCTTGAACGGCCGGTTCACCGTAGGTCCGAAGTTCTTCTTCGCCTTCGGCTTCACCACCAGCCCAACACGCCTGTCGGCGCCGGGCGCCAGTTCGAAGGATGGCTCCTCGAACGCGAACGTCATGTCGTCGGCTTCCCCCGCCGCCGACAGCGCGACCGTGATCGGGACATTGCCGTTGTTCGAAACCGTAACGGCGAAGTCCCGCGCCGCGCGAGCCGGCTCCATCGTCAGCCGGAAGCCTTCGAACGCGCGCACGGTCACCTTGCCCAGCGCCCGCACTTCGCGGCCATGCACCTTCGAAGTCACCGCCACCGAGAACGGGTACTCACCGGCCGCGGCCGTCGAATCCTTCGGAGGCTGGATGACCACCGTGATCTCGTCCCGCGCGCCTGGCACGAGCGAGAGCGTCGGCCGGCTGACCTTCGCCCAGCCCGCCGGAAGGTCCACGATCGCGATCGTCAGTTCGTCGACCACCGTGCCGCGGTTCTGGACATTGACCGTCGCCGTCGTTGGCGAACCCGCCGAAACAGGCTGGGACGGCGACGTCAGCGCCACCCCGATCGTCTGCTCGACCTCATTGGATCCCGGGGCCGCCAGTGGCGAAGGCGCCGCGGCATCGGCCGCGATGAAGCGCGCTTCGCAATCACCGAAGCGCATCGTCTGGCCACTCTCGACGAGATTCGGCTTGTTCGCGTCGATGCGCTGGCTGCCAACAAAGGTGCCAGTGCCGCTGCCAACGTCCTCGATAGTCACCCGGCCGGATTCGATGACGAGTTGTGCGTGGCGCCGCGACACAGACACGTGGTCGATAACCACCTGGTTGCCATCGGCCCGGCCGATCATCACCGACGGCGCGGTGATCGGGTACTCACGAATCTGACCGTCCGGGGTCGCTACCCGGAGCGTTCCATAGTCCATTGCGGCATCTCACCTGTAGCGGGAGCGTGTTGGCGCCCGTGCTGCGAAAGCATACGCAGCAGGCCGTTCACAAACTAGGCGAGCGCCGGCGGCAGAAGCGCCTCGAGACCACGCAACGGGGGGCTATCCGCGGCCGCCTCGGGGCGTGCGCGAAGAAAGCGCTCCTCACCGTAGAAGGTCGCGCGAAGGTCTTCGGGGATGCGCGCCATGAGACTGTTCTCGCCGAACTGGCTGCGGTGCATCGCTGCCGCCCGGCGCTTCAGGTCAACCACGTCACTGACGTCAACGACGTTCGTCAGCGGCGGGTCCGGTTGATTCAGCGCGGCCTCGAAACGCGCCCGCCGGTCCGGCTCGATCGCCTCGGGCATCAGCCCGCGGCGCTCGAGTTCGAGCCACATTGAGGCGAACCGCTTCATCGTGAAGGCCCCCCAGTAGAGGTAGCCTCCCGACCACGCTGCGCCACTCTCCGGGAATTGCGACGGGTCGCCCGCCGCTTCGAACGCGGCCAGCGTATGGCGGTGAATCGCGACGTGGTCCGGGTGGCCGTACCCACCGGAGGGATCCCAGGTGAACACAACGTGCGGGCGAAGCTCACGGATGAGCCGGACCATGTGCCCGACCACCACCTCGGCGGGCTGCTGATGGAGACAGCGCGGGTCGGCGTTCTCCGGGGTGCCGTCCATCCCGCTATCCCGGAACGGCAACAGGCGGACGTCGGCCAGCCCGATCTGGGCCATCGCCGCGCGCAACTCGAGTTCGCGCACATAGCCCAGCGTCTCGGGGGTGCCCAGCGACGGGTCGCTGATTTCGCCGACCTCCCCCCGGGTGGCGCAGACGAGTGTGACGGCGGCCCCACGAGCAACAAACGAAGCCAGGGTGCCGGTAACCTGGCCCTCATCATCAGGGTGTCCATACGCGGCAAGGACGCGGACATTGTTCATGGGGATATCCTATCCCCACCGGCCCGCACACACCGCCCGCCATTCGACCAGTTCCCACCTCGGAGGTTCTTTCGATGCACTTCAACGACATCATCTACACCGTCGACCACGGCGTCGCGCGCCTGACGCTGAACAAGCCGGAGAAGCTGAACGCACTCTCCTGGGGTTCATGGGCCGAGATTGAGAACGCTATCGCCATGGCTGAAGCCGACGACGACGTGAAGGTCATCCTCATCACCGGCGCCGGCCGTGGCTTCTGCGCCGGTACTGACCTGACCACCGGCACGAAAGAGACCGACTGGCCGGAACGTCCACTCGGCGGACGCTCCGGCATCGTGCGCTCGCGCTACCTCGGCACCGCGCAGGTCTATCACTGCCGGAAACCCACCATCGCCGCGGTCAACGGCGCCAGTGTGGGCGCCGGCTTCTCCCTCGCCATGGCCTGTGACATCCGTATCGCCTCCGAGGCAGCTCGCTTCAGCGCGATCTTTGTGAAACGCGCCATCGTCGCCGACACCGGCTGCACGTGGTTCCTCCCGCGTCTCGTCGGCGTCGAGAACGCACTCAAGCTCATGTACACCGGCCGCATCATCGACGCCGCGGAAGCGCTCCGGATCGGCCTTGTCAGCGAAGTCGTCCCTCCGGACCAGCTCGAAGACCGCGCGAGTGCCCTCGCCCACGAAATCGCCAGCGGCCCGTCGATCGCCATCGAGCTGATGAAGCGCCTCACCCAGGAGAGCATGTCCCGCGGACTCGACGAGCAGATCGAACTCGAGCAGTTCCTCCAGGGTTACACGCACAACACCGAGGACGCTGCCGAAGGCCGCCAGTCGTTCCTCGAGAAGCGTGACCCCGTCTTCAAGGGCCGCTGACGTGGTATGACGCGGCGCGCGCTTCGGTGGGAGAATGCCTCACCCCGCTTCCGCGCCGCCACCCGGCCAGGCAGCAAGCACGAAGGACATCCCATGCCGCGACTCCGCTTTGGCGCGTTCCTTGCGCCGCATCACCCGATCGGCGAACACCCGACACTCCAGATTCGCCGCGATATCGAACTCGTCGAGCATCTCGACCGCCTGGGCTACGACGAGTTCTGGTGCGGCGAACATCATTCTGGCGGCTGGGAAACCATCGCGTCCCCCGAGATGTTCCTCGCCGCCGCCGGTGAACGCACGACCCGCATCATGCTGGGAACCGGCGTCGTCTCCCTCCCGTATCACCACCCATTCAACGTCGCCCAGCGCATCGTCCAACTTGACCACCTCACGCGTGGCCGCGCGATGCTCGGCGTTGGCCCGGGCGCGCTGCCATCCGACGCCCGAACCCTCGGTATCGACCCGGCAGTCCAGCGCGACCGCATGGATGAAGCGCTCGGCGTCATCATCCGCCTACTCCGGGAAGAACGGCCGTTCTCTTACAAGTCCGAGTGGTTCGAATTGGTCGATGCCCAGCTCCAGATCAAGCCGCTCCAGGAAGACCTGCCGATCGTCTGCGCTTCCACCATCAGCCCCGCCGGGATGAAGGCAGCCGGCAAGTACAGCGTCGGGGTGATCTCGATCGCCAGCACCAGCGAGGCCGGCCTTGCTGCCCTTTCTACCCAGTGGAGTTTCGGCGAGACCTACGCCGCGGAACACGGCAACGTCATGGATCGGTCGAAGTGGCGAGTCAACGCGAACTGGCACGTGGCGCCCACCCGGCAGCAGGCGATCGAGGAGATCGCGGACGGCCTGCAGCGCTGGCAAAACGAATACAACATCCACATCCTCGGCCGCCAGGCCGCGGAACCCTTCGACGACGCGATAGCTGCGGCGACCCGCATGGCGAACGCCGACGGCTCACTTATCGGCAGCCCCGACGACGTCCTTGCCGGCATCAGGCGGCTGCAGGAGCTTTCCGGCGGCTTCGGCACACTCATCGGGTTCGCTCACGACTGGGCGCCGCGCGATGCCCAACTCCGCAGCTTTGAAATGATGGCGCGCTACGTGATTCCCAGGGCCCAGGGGCTCCTCGAGCCGATCCAGCGCTCCGCCGATTTCGTCCACGAGCACAACCGGGAGCTCATGGAGCAGGCCGGGCAGGCAGTACTCGGCGCTATCCGCCAGCACAACGCCACGCACCCGCGCGATGGCGCCGGGCCGCAGGCAGCTCGCTGACGGGCCGGGATTGTCCCCGACCTGTCACGCTCTCACGCCTTGTTATGCGCGACAGCCGGCGAGACCATACCGGCATGAACCTCCTCAATGCGCTCGCGCCGACGTCCATCCCCGTCGACCCGGTCGAAGGCATCCAGGGCCGGGTCGCCTTCCAGGCCGCCGTGAAGACTGTGAAGGTGGCCAACGAAATGGTGCGTGAAACGGTCGAACTGCTGGACCCGAACGTCGGCCGCCGCCTGAACGTCTCCGCGTAGTCGTTCACTGACGCTCCGGCCGGGCTCTGCTACGCTCGAAGCCACCCATGATCATCGTTCCGGGCGCCGCCACGCTTCGCATCGTGCCCGTCGCGAATGCCGATATTGACCGGCTCGCGGCGCTGGTCAACCGCGCATTCGGCCGCTACTCCGACCTCCTCAAGGGCCCGCGAACCTCGCCGGAAGGCTACCGCGAGGAAGCCGGGGACGATGGCCGCATCCTGGTGCTCGAGGTCGATGGCGTCCTCGCCGCCGCCGCGATGGTCGCGCCGGCCGAACGGTTTATCGAAGCGCATGACGGCGAAGCGCCGCCCACACCACATCCGTGGGAGGGCGCCCTCTACTACGGCCTTGCAGGCGTCGAACCGGCCCGGATGAACTCCGGCCTCGGGAAGGAACTCGTCGCCCATGTCGAGCGAATCGCGCGCGCGGAGGGCTTCCGCGCCATCGCGCTGGGCACGCTCCGCGAGTTTGGCCTCGTCGAGTACTACACGCGTCTCGGCTACGAGGTCTTCCACGAAACCGTGTTCGCACCCGGCCACTGGGACATGGCCGTGCCCCACTGCTACTGCGAAATGGTGAAGCTGCTATGACCATCTCCATCGCCCCGGCAGAGCCGAGCGACGCCGTCGAGATCGCACGCGTTATCAATGCCGCGTACCGGGTCGAAGACTTCTTCAAGTTCGGTGACCGTACAAATGCACGCGACATCGCCGAACTTCTCCTGCGCGAGACGTTTCTCCTCGCCCGGGACGCCGACGGAGACATCGCCGGAGTCGTCCGCGTTCACGTCAGCGGCGAACGCGGCCATTTCGGCATGCTTTCCGTGGCCCCGAGTCACCAGGGGACCGGTCTCGGCCGCACGCTCGTCAAGGCCGCGGAAGAGTTCGCCCGCGAGCGCGGCTGCACGGCGATGGACCTCGAAGTCGCGAGCCCGCGGACCGAGTTGCCGCCGTTCTACCACAAGCTCGGCTACGCCGAGTCCGGGACGGGTGAGTGGCCCGCCGAAGCGCTGCACGAGCTGCGCTCGCCCGCCCACTTCATCATCATGTCGAGGCCGCTTTAGCGCCGCCTTCGACGTGCTACAGTGGAGCCATGCCACCAACGTTCGACGCATCTCGAATCACCATCGATCCGGCGGTTTGCAGCGGTAAGCCCGTGGTGCACGGGACCCGGATCATGGTGAGAAATATTCTCGGTATCGTTGCCGGCGGCGGCACCCTGGCAGAGGTGCTTGATACATACCCCGAACTCTCGGAAGAAGACGTGCGCGCGGCGTTGCAGTACGCAGCTGACGTCGTCGATAAAGATTCGCCAGCACTCCCGCGGAGTTGACGGCCATCCTCCTCGACCAGAACGTGCCAGGGCTCGCCAAGGCATGGTTGCTGTCGAGACACCCTGACTGGCTCGTTCTGCATGCCTCCGACCTCGGCTCCAAACGGCATCCGATGACGAAATCGCCGAGCGCGCCAGCGAACTTGATGCAGTAATTGTCACTTTCGATGAGGACTTCCTGGATGCGAGGACCCGCGAGCGTGTACGGGCGACTGGCCTGATCCGACTCAGAGTGTGGCCGGCCCGCTGGCCGATGATCGAGGACGCTCTGAGCCGACTCCTCAACGAGGTTCCGCAGGAACGCCGTAATCGTCGACAGGGCAAGGATCCGGGTTCGGCCGCTTTAGCGCCGCCCGAACTGCCGCTCGATCGCTTCCGTGCCGAGGTGCACCAGCGTCGGGCGGCCGTGCGGACAGGTTCGCGGCGCCGTCGTCCGTTCAAGGTCCTCCACCAGCCGCCGCATCTCCTCCATCGAAAGCAACATACCGGCCCGCACGCTGGCGTGGCACGCCACCGTCGCTGCCGCCTTGCCGAATGGGTCGTCCACCCGGCGCTCCGATTCGAGCTTCTGCAGGAGCGCGCGCACCTCGTCAGCCACGTCGCGGGCGCCCAGCCCGGCGGGCACAGCGCGGATCAGCGCGGCGCCGTCCCCGAAAGCCTCGGTCTCCAGGCCGAGCCGGATCAGCGACTCGCGATGCTCTTCGAGCGTGGCCGCGGCGCTCGCATCGAGTTCGAGGACGAGCGGCTCGAGCAGCGGCTGCACCCCCGGCGCCTCGCCGGCCGGCATGGCCACGAGGCGGTCATAGACGACGCGCTCGTGCGCCGCATGCTGGTCGAGCAGGTACATCCCATCCGGCCCCTCGCAGATCACATAGGTCGCGTTAATCTGGCCCACCACGCGGAGCATCGGCAGTACCGCCCGCTGCTCCTGTGGGGACGAACCCGGATCGCTGGCGAGACGCGATAGGTTCATCGCCGCCTGCACGGGCTGAGGCCCTCGTAAGGCCGGCGGGGTGTCTCCGTACAGTGGCCGCGCGAGGCCTGCTGCAGGCGCCGGGTTCGAATCTCCCCACGCGACTACCCGGCTGGATTCGAGTGCCGCCGCAACCGCTCGCCGGACCGCCCGCCCGATGACACGCTCATCCCGGAAGCGTACCTCCGCCTTCGCAGGGTGGACGTTGACGTCGACATCTTCGTCGCCCACTCCGATATGCAACGCCGCAACCGGGCTCCGGCCGACCGGCAACTGTGCCTGGAACGCGTCGATGAGCGCAAACGTGAGCGGCCGGCTCTGCACCCAGCGGCCATTGACAAAGAACGAAATCGCCGAGCGGTTCCCGCGGTGCACGCTCGAGGGCCCGCACAGTCCGGAGATGGTGACGCCGTCGTCGCTGTAGTCGACCGCGAGCATGGCCGCCGCCATTTCGCCACCGTAGATGGCCGCGAACGCGTGCCGCATGTCTCCGTCGCCGCTGGTGACAAGCGCTCGCCTTCCCGCGGAGACGACGTGGAAGGCAATTCCGGGGTAGGCCAGCGCATAGTGGGATGCGAGCACGACCACCTGGCGCCCTTCGGCGCCGGGCGCACCCAGGAACTTGCGCCGCGCCGGCACCCGCGCGAACAGGTCGCGCACGGCGATGTTCGTCCCACGCGGGCCGGGTTTCGCCATACGCCGCACAACTCGCCCCTCGACCAGCGCAGCCATCACGCCAACCGGCTCCCGCTCGACCCGCGAACTGATCTCGAGGTCGGAGGCCGCTGCGATAGACGGCAGCGCCTCGCCACGGAAGCCGAGCGTGTGCACATGTCCAAGGTCATCGATCGCGGCGATCTTTGAGGTTGCGTGGCGTTCGAAGGCGAGTTCGAGTTCCTCCGGCGGGATTCCGCGCCCGTCGTCGGTCACCCGGATGAGGCTGAGGCCGCCGTCCGCGATCTCCAGGGATATCCGCGTTGCGCCCGCGTCGATCGCGTTGTCCAGCAGCTCGCGCACCACCGAGACTGGCCGCTCAACCACTTCGCCAGCCGCAATCCGCGCAGCCACTTCGGGCGGCAGCACATGGATCGCCCGGCGCGGCGCGGCTTCGGCGGCCGTCACTTGCGCGGACCTTCGAGGCCGGCCCGGGCGGCCGCGCGCAGTTCGTAGAGCCTCTGGATCGCTTCGATCGGCGTCATCCCGTCGATGTCGAGTCGCGCCAGTTCACTTTCCAGCGGTGACGGCCCGCCGAACAGCGCCGGCTGCACCGGCGCGGCAGCGGAAGTGGCGCCAGCGGCGCCATTTCGCCCGGCCTCGAGCTCCGACAACAGGTGCTCAGCACGCGTCACCACGGCCGAAGGGAGCCCCGCGAGGCGGGCCACGTGGATGCCGTAACTCTTGTCGCCCGGCCCCGGCAGGATGCGGTGCTCGAACACCACATCGGCGCCCTCCTCGTGAACCCCGACGTGGAGGTTCTGCACGCGCGGGAGCACATCGGCAAGCGCGGTGAGTTCGTGATAGTGCGTGGCGAACAGGGTGCGCGCCGCCACTTCTTTCCGGTTGTGCAAGAACTCGAGCACCGCTCGGGCGATGGCCATCCCGTCGAAGGTGCTCGTGCCCCGTCCAACCTCATCGAGGATGACGAGCGAGTCGGGTGTCGCATGGTGGAGAATCGTTGCCGTTTCAACCATCTCCACCATGAACGTGGATTGGCCCGCGGCAAGGTCATCCTGCGCGCCGATGCGGCTGAAGATCCGGTCGAACAGCGGCAGCCTCGCTTCGGCTGCGGGAACGAACGATCCGGCCTGCGCCATCAACGCGATCAGTGCGACCTGGCGCAAGAAGGTCGACTTACCGCTCATGTTCGGGCCTGTGAGCACCACCACCTGGCAGCCGTCATCGAGCACGCAGTCGTTCGGCACGAACTGTCCCGGCCCAACCGCGGCTTCGACCACCGGGTGGCGCCCGGCGATGATCCGCACGTCGCCATCGCCCACCCCGGGCCGCGCGTAGCCGCGTTCGCTCGCCACTTCGCCCAGGCCGAGCATCAGGTCGATGAGCGCGACCGATTCGGCAACCGCCTGCAACTGGCCAAGCTCCGCCGCCAGCGATTCGACGAGTTGGCCGAACGCCTGGCGCTCCAGTTCCACCAGCCGGTCGCGCGCTCCGACAAGCTGTGACTCGTGCTCCTTGAGCTCCTCTGTCACGTATCGCTCGGCGCCAACGAGAGTCTGACGCCGCTGGTAGTGCGCGGGGACGAGTGCGCTGTTCGCCGCCGAAACTTCGAGGTAGTAGCCGAACACCTTGTTATGTCCGACCTTCAGCGTCTTGATCCCCGTGCGCTCCCGTTCCAACCGTTCGAGACCGAGGAGGAAGCCACGCGCATCGCGCGTCATCGACCGCAGCGAATCGATCTCCGGGCTGAATCCAGGGCGGATCACACCACCTTCATCGAACGCTACCGGCGGGTCGTCGCCGAGCGCGGCGTCGAGCGTCACGAGCGAATCGGCCGCCACCGCAAGGCCACCAAGTGCGCCACGCAGCAGTTCTGGTGGATCGGCAGGCGTAAGCAGAGCGCCCAGCTCGAGCCCGGCGCGAAGCCCGTCGCGCAGCGCGGCAAGTTCGCGCGGGTTTGCAGCCCGCGCACCAACCCGGCCGAGGATCCGGCTGATATCGGGCATCCCACCGAGCACCGTCTGCAGCCGCTCACGCTCGATCGGGCGCCCGGCAGCCCAGGCGACTGCGTCGAAACGCCGTTCCAACGTCGCGGCGTCGCGGAGTGGATGGGTTAGCCATTGGCGGAGCAATCGCGAGCCCATCGCCGACCGTGCGCGGTTGAGTGTTTGGAAGAGCGACGACTGGTGGCCCGGCTGCGGCAAGACGTCGAGGTTTCGCAGTGTGCGCTGGTCGATCGCCATCACACCCGCATCAGTGACGCGCCGCACGCGTTGCAGCGCGCCGAGCGCGGCGGCGTACGTTTCGCGGAGATAGAGGAGGACATGGGCCAGGGCCGCAGCCTCGGCGCGGTTCGTGACCACCGTGTCGCGTGCGTGGTCGCCGAATTGCCGGGCAAGTTCCGCGTCGGCTGCGAGGTCGCTCAACTGCGGCCGGATGACCGTGTTCGTCCCGGCCGAGGCGTCGTTCATGTCCTCGACCAGCAACTCCGACGGGGTGCTCCGAACGAGTTCAAGGCTTGCCTCTGCCCCGGCCGCCAGGCGGACTTCGCCAGTCGTGATGTCCGCCAGCGCAAGGGCAGTGTCAGCGCCACGCACCGCGATTGCGCCAAGGTAGTTCGGCGCATCGGCTTCCAGCGAACTGTCGGCGGTAACCGTCCCCGCCGTCACCACCCGCACCACCTCGCGCGGGACGAGTCCTTTCACCTCGGACGGATCGGCCATCTGCTCGCAAATAGCGACGCGATACCCACGACCGACAAGCTTTGCGACGTGCCCATCGATGCTGTGGTACGGCACGCCCGCGAGTGGAACTCGAAGATCCTTGCCCATCGGCTTGGAAGTGAGCGTGATCTGCAGTTCGTTGGCAACGAGCCTGGCGTCGTCGTCGAACGTTTCATAGAAGTCGCCGAGGCGGAAGAAGAGAATGGTCTCGGGGTAGCGCTGCTTCAGTTCGAGGTACTGCAGGCGGATAGGCGTGGACACGCGGCGCGGCTCCCCGGCGGATAGGCCATTCTACGAAGAAGCGAACGTTTGTGCGATGCGGAATTGATGGCGCCTAAAGTGCCCTGAGGACGTCGGTGCGGGCGAAATCGTCCCCAACGAACAGCAGCGGGCAACTGTGTTCCCTGGCCACGATGTAGCTGAAACAATCGGCGAAGTTCAGGCCAGCGGGATGCACCCCTCGACCCCAGCGAGCGTATGCCTCAGCCACCTGCCGGGCGGATGCTGCTGTCACCGGAATGACAGTCAGTCCGAACCTATCGACCAGTCTGAGCGCCGACTCGCCGAGATTCCGGCGACCGGCGACGACGAGCATCTCGGCCAGCGTCCCAGCGGAGATCAGGACGTCGTTCTCCGCCTCAAGGATCCGCAAGCACGCCCTTCCCTGGGGCTCGTCCAACGCAATTGCCAGGAGCGCCGACGTATCGACCGCGATCAAGCAGGCAGCCCGTCCTCGTCGTACAGGAAATCCTGGCTGCGCTCCGCGCAGGGACCCTCGCTGGCATTGGCTCCAGCGGCACGCCACTCCTCAAGGATCGCCCGGCGCTCAGCCACGCTGAGGCGTTCGCGGACGGGCACGAGCCGCACCGTTGGATGCCCGTGTCGCGTGAGCACGACCTCGTCGCCAGCTTCCGCCCGGCGCACGAGTTCCGTGAGTTGGGCCTTCGCATCAGTCACTGAGACTCTCATGGCCCCAGTATAGACCATTCTCTGGTCCAGCTTTCGGAACTGGCCCTATTCTGTTCCCAGGTTCGCGAGACTCTTCTCCGCCTCGTCCACGCTCTCCAGCTTCACAATGCCGCGTTTGAGCGCATAGCGAATCAAGTCCGTCCGCGATTTCGCCTTCAGCTTGTCCATGATGTGCGATTTGTGCGCCTCGACCGTTTTCACACTGACCACCAACTCGTCGGCGATCTGTTGGTTCGTGTGGCCCTCAGCGATGAGTTGGAGCACCTCACGCTCTCGTGCGGTCAGCGTATCAAGCCCGGTCTTCTGCTGGGGCCGCCGCGCCTGCAATTGCAGTTCCGGGATGTCGAACCCCTCGCTGAGCGCGGCCGAGTAGTACTGGTTGCCACGAAACACGGTCTGGATGGCGAGGACCAGCTCGGAGACGTCAGAGTTCTTCACGAGGTAGCCGGATGCGCCGTTGCGCAGTGCGCCCGTGATCTGCTCCTCATCGACGAAACCGCTGAGGATCACCACCCGCGTGGCCGTGGAAGCCTTCCGGATCTGGCGGGTCGCTTCGATCCCGTTCAGGCCCGGCATCACCACGTCCATGAGCACCACATCCGGCCGTAACCGTTCCACTGCGAGCAGGGCTTCGCGTCCGTTCTCGCAGTCGGCCACGACGTCGATCTCCGGGCGGCTCTCGAGCAACATGCGGAGACCCTGGCGAATCACCGCATGGTCGTCGACCACCATCACACGGATCTGCGGCTGGCCGCCGACAGGTGCGTTGCCGCGCGACGGCGCCCGGTTTGTGGTCATCTCCGCCTTCTCCCGTTTGGCTTTCCACCCCCGGTCCGCGGCGTGACATCGGGTGATGCGCGCAAGTGTACTCTCAGTTTGTCTCGCCTCAAGCGCCTTCGTTCAGCGAACGATTAGCGCCGATCGGGGCACATCGCACAGCGTTCGAGTGCCCGGGAAGGCTCACTCGCTTCGATCCCTGCCGACGTCAGCAACCGCCGCAACGACCAGATCGGCAAACCCATCACGTTGCAGTAGCACCCGTCGAGGCGGGAAACGGCCGGCACGTCCTCATCCTGGATGGCATAGGCGCCGGCCTTATCCATCGGCCGCCCACTCTCGATGTAGGTACGAATGTCGTCATCTGGGAGGTCATTGAGAGTGACATTCGAGATGGTCGCTCCCGTCAGTCCTCCCGCGGACGAAACGACGGCCACGCCCGTAACCACGCCGTGCGCACGGCCGCGAAGTTCGCGCCACATCTCCAGTGCGTTCCGTGCATCTTGGGGCTTTCCGTACGAACGGCCGTCCCGGAACACGATCGTATCGGCCCCGATGACGATATCGCCGGGGTTCCGTTCAAAGACGTCACGGGCTTTCGCCAGGGCAAGCCCGACGGCATTCTCCACCGGACTCCCCTCGAGTGGCTCCTCCACACCCGACGGCGCCACTTCGAACGAGTCCGTGAGGGCGGCGAGCAACTCCCGCCTCCGGGGCGAAGCGGACGCGAGGATGAGCCGCTTCATGGAACGGCGTCATCCTCGGAGTCAGCCGCCGCCGGCAAACCCGAGAAGGTCAGGCGCGAGACGCACTCGATGTGCCCGGTCTGCGGGAACATGTCCAGCGGCGTCACATGGTCGAGTTCGTACCCTCCGTCCACGAGAATCCGCAGGTCGCGAGCGAGTGTTGCCGGATTGCAGGACACGTACACAACGACCTTTGGCTGGAACTCGAGAATGGCGCGCAGAACCGGGGGACCGCAGCCCGGACGCGGCGGGTCGAGGATGATTGCGTCCGGCCGCTCTTCCAGTTCCGGCAGGATGTCCTCGACTTTCCCCACGAGCATCTCGACGTTCGGCGCCTGCGCGAGGTTCCGTTCGCTGTCCTTCGCGGCGCTATTCGACTCCTCGATTGCAAGGACACGCTCAAACCGCTCGGCGAAGAGAACCGCGAACGTTCCCACACCGGCGAAGCCATCGACCAGCAGTTCGCCGCGCTCAGGCAAGGCTTCGCCAACGAGCCGGACCATCTGCTCCGCCTGTGCGTGGTTCACCTGGAAGAACGCCGAAGCACTCACGTCGAAGCGGCGACCGCCAAGTTCCTCGACGTATGCCTTTTGCCCGGTTGGCAGGTCGAGCGAGGGGATGGCCGGGTTGACGAGATAGGTGTCCGTCTCGGCCGAGTGCCGCACCTGGATCTGGTGCAGTCCGGCGCCATGGCCCTGGAGCCTCGGCAGCAGTTCACTGACCCACGGGTCGGCAATCGGACACGACTCTACCTTCAGCAGGCCGAATCCCTTGCGGCTGATGTAGCCGACATCCCCGTACTTCTTACCGGTGGAGAACCTCAGATGGTTGCGGTAGCCCCAGGGATTCGCCGCGCCGACAATCGGGCGTACGACCGAGTCATCGAGCCTGCCGATTCGGCGAAGCTGCTCGCGGACCACTGCCTCCTTGGCCGCCAGTTGCGCCGGATAGCTCATGTGCTGGAGCTGGCAGCCACCGCACTCGCCGAAAAGACCGCACTCAGGTTCGACACGGTCAGGTGACGCCTCGAGAACGCGAGACACCACCGCCTGGATGTAGTCCGGGTACTCCCGTTCGATAAGCGCATCGACCAGTTCGCCGGGCGCGGCGAACGAGACGAACACAATGCGCCCATCGGGCCCGTGCGCGAGGCCCGCGCCGCCGAACACCAGCGCCTCCACCCGGAGCGTGAGGTAGGTTGGCTCAGCAGGCTCTTTGTAACGATGACCGCGGCGCGACATAGCTTCGAGCGTAGAGGCGGCCGCGTCTCCGCGCGAGGCGACTGGTTAGAAAACAAAGAAACGACACCGGGGGCCGGGCGCCTCACTCAGCCGCTGATCGAATGTGACAAGGACACCATCCGTCATCTCCGCCAGGGCCACATAGGCGGCATCGAACGCGGTCAAGTTGTGGCGCAGTTCCCACACTCGATCTGCCAGGACGGCATAGCGAACCTCGGTTACACGAAGGAGTCCGAGCACACGATGCGCTTCCTCCGCTGCGGCGGGCGAGATGAGCCCGTGTAGCTCGTGGCGGCGGATGACCGACGCAACTTCGAACGCGAATACAGAAGGCGCGCAGAGAAACTCACCCTTCATTAGCTCGCGGACAGCGACGCCCTGGTCAGAGCCATCCGTGACCGCAACGAACGCTGCCGACGCGTCAATGACCAGCGTCAATTCTTATCTGCCTGACGCTTTCGACGACGAATGCCGGGTCGACACGTACCCCGTGGCGCGCCGCGGATTCGTTGACCATCTCCACCCAGCTTTCGAGGTCTGGCTTCTCCGCCAACTCGATGAGTTCCCGCAATACGTAGGTCTGGAGAGAGACCCCATGCTGCGCAGCGCGATCAGCAAGAACTGAGTGCACATCGCCCGGCACGTTGCGAATAGTTATCGTGGTCATAGCCCCATCTTACGGTCGGCGCCTGCATTTTGCATGCACTCCGATGCGCATGGCCATCCGGCGGCTACTCCGGCCACCGCGCCACCACCAGCCGGTAGCCGACGTCCCACTTATCGCACGAAACCAGCTCCCGCTGCTCTTCTCGCCAGCGGCCCGACTGGATGTCCTCGCGCAGCAACTCGAGTCCAGCGTTCACCACTCCGCCGTCGAGCTTCGCGAACGTCGAGATGCCAGCACGCACGTGAGGGTCGAGGTACGCTTCCGGGCGCCGCCAGTAAGCGCCGAGAAACCCGTCGCTGCAGTCGTGAGGCGTCGGCACGACACGAACGTCCGTGGTTTCGAGCAACTCGCACAGGTCGTTCATCGATACCGCAACACGCGCGTCGGCGTCATTGATCGCCGGGATGTAGCGGCAGAGCCAGAACTCCCGCGTTACGTCGAAGTCCCACGTGTACACAACCACCGAGCGAGCGACACGCCGGATCTCGCCGAACCCCGCGGCCACGTCGGACCAGTGGTGGATGGTCAGGCTGCAAAGTGCGGCGTCGACCGACTTGTCGGGCAGCGGTATGCGCTCCGCGGTTGTGACCGCCGCAGGCGCGAGGCCAGGCGGGCGCTGCGCGATCATCACCATCGACGGTTCAACCGCCAGCAACGTCTGCGGCGGTTCGTACGAACCGGCGCCGGCTCCGACGTTGACCACCGAACGCGCATCACCGAGCGCTTCCCAGATGGCATCGCGGATCCGTGGGTCAGGCTGCCTTGTCGTCGCATACGTCGTCCCGATGCTGTCGTAGACGGGTTGGCCGGCGGCAATGGAGGCGACACCCTGCGCGGTAAGCCCAAGCGCCTGCCCGATCTGGCGCAAAGAAAGACCCGCGGCCACGGCGTCGCGAACCACGCCATCCCGGTGCACCCGCAGGCGCCGGGCTTCATCGGCGGCCGCGGCCATCGCCTGCGCCGCCGCCTCCAACTGTGCCGAGTGCCGGGCGAGCAGAGCGCCAGAAGCGCGATCGTGTCGTGAAGTAGGCATGAGGGCCAGAGTTTGCCGTCTCGTCCAGGCCACTGTCAACTTCGATTGACTGTAATCGCCCGGGCGCATGCCATGGGCCTCGCCGAACGTCCCCGGGCACATGATTTGGCCTTGCAACCGCTTCCCTTATTTGCTACCGTGGAAAAGGCGCAGTGTGCCCTGCGCGCCGAGCGCTCCGCCCACCGTTCTCTTAGAGGTACTACGTTTCGATGTCCGAAGATGTCCTGACTGGCTCCGCCACCGCCAGCGATGGCGCCGTTATCGACGGCGTATTGAGCCGCCTTTCCAGCTTTGGTGATGATGACGCCTCCGACGACGACCTCAACGAAATCGTCGCCGAAGACGAGGAAGAGACCGCTGCCGACGGCGAAGAAGAAGAGGATGAAGAAGAGGATGCCAACCTCGCGCTCCTGACCGAGGAGACCGAGGGCATCGACGATCCCGTGCGCATGTACCTCCGTGAAATCGGCAAGGTCTACCTGCTCACCGCCGACGACGAGAAGCACCTCGCCCGCCAGATGGAAGAGGGCCTCCACCTCGAAGCCATCGAACAGGAATACGTCAACAACTACGGCCATCCGCCCTCCGCCGCCCGCGTCGCGGTCACACTGCTCGAACAGTGGGCCGCCGTGCTCCCGGTGTACAAGGAAGCCAAGCGCTTCCTCGATGACTTCGACAAGCTGGTGACGCCGCGCAAGAACGATGACGGCGAAGCCGTCACTGTCGTGCGCAAGTGGCGCCATGCCGACACGCCGAAGCTGAAGAACCTTCCGTTCAGCGAAGTTATCGCCGATTCACAGTTCCGGGGCCTGATCGACGGTGAACTGGATCCCGATTTCCGCGCCCACCTCGTTACCAAGCTGAAGCTCGAAGATGACGACGCCTACATGCGGATCATCCAGCTCTCCATCGTCACTCATATCCTGACCTCCAACCTCGTCTCCCAGATGGGCGCAGAGGCCGGCAGCGAAGACGACCTGGTGCCGCCCGTCGATGGCCTGATCGAGAAGATTTCGCCGCTCGAAGAGAAGCTGCGCTACCACTTCGACGCCGTGAAGCGCGACGGCCGCAACGCAAACGCCCGCCTCACCACCGCCAACCTCCGCCTCGTCGTCTCCGTCGCCAAGAAGTACATCGGCCGCGGCATGTCCCTCCTCGACCTGATCCAGGAAGGCAACATCGGGCTCATTCGCGCCGTCGAAAAGTTCGACTACCGCAAGGGCTTCAAGTTCTCGACCTACGCGACCTGGTGGATTCGCCAGGCCATCACGCGCGCCATCGCCGACCAGGCGCGCACCATTCGTATCCCGGTTCACATGGTCGAGACGATCAACAAGCTCGTTCGTGTCAGCAGGCGCCTCGTCCAGGAGTACGGCCGCGAACCGACGAGCGAGGAGATCGCGCGCGGCATGACCGAGAGCGGAAAGCCGGACGCCGCCGCTTCGTACACACCCGAGCGTATCCGCGAGATCCAGAAGGTCTCGCAGGAGCCAGTCTCCCTCGAAACTCCAATCGGCGAAGAGGAAGACAGCCACCTCGGTGACTTCCTCGAAGACCCGACGGCGCTCGCGCCCGCCGAAGCCGCCAGCCAGCAACTCCTGCGCGAGCAGGTCGAAGACGTGTTGGCAAGCCTCACCAGCCGCGAACGGCGCGTCCTCCAACTCCGGTTCGGACTCGAAGACGGCCGCAGCCGCACCCTCGAAGAGGTCGGCCGCGAGTTCGGAGTCACCCGCGAGCGCATCCGCCAGATCGAGGCGAAGGCCCTCCGCAAGCTGCGTCACCCGAGCCGCAGCAAGAAGCTCAAGGACTACCTCGACTAATTCCGGCCGAGGGTTCCCGAACTATCCCGTGAGGCTCAGAATCCTCCCGTGGTCGACGTCACCAACGAACGAGAGAGCCAGCCACCGCCCCAAGGCGAAGGCTGGCTCTCTCCGTTCCTGCCTGAATTGCGCCGCCTTGGCCCGCGACTCCTCGAACTCGGCTGTGGACCGGGCTTCGACGCCGCGGCGCTCGTCCTGGCCGGGTTCGATGTCACTGCGTTCGACCGCATCACACTCGACGCTGCTCGCAGAAACGCGCCCGGCGTCCACCTCCTCCGCGCCGACCTCGCGTGGACGCTTCCCTTTCGCGATGCCGCGTTCGACGCCGCTGTCGCGTCACTCTCCCTGCATTACCTGCCGTGGGCTCACACGCTCGCTGCGTTTGGCGAAGTCCGCCGTGTCCTCGGGCCGGGTGCACCGTTCCTCTTCCGCGTGAACGCCACCGACGACTTCGAACATGGCGCCGGCGAGGGCGAAATCATCGAACCGAACTTCTACCGCACTCCCGGGCACATCCACGCCGGGACGAAGCGATTCTTTGACGAAGCAGCCGTCCGCGCCGCACTCCGAGAGCGCTTCGAGGTCGTGCACCTCGCGCACACCACCATCATTCGCGACGACGCGCCGAAGCGTGTCTGGGAGTGCCTGGCGCTCGCTCGCTGACCAACCACATCGACACTCGTCCGCACCCGCTCGACAATCGCACGATGCCCGACCCCCGCCTGATCTCCACCGAAACCGTCTACGCCGGCCGCCTGTTCAACGTTCTGCTCGACACCATCGAAATGGATGGCGGAGTGGTGGCTCGCCGCGAAATCCTTCGCCACCCTGGCGCTGTCTGCATGGTCCCGGTCGACGGCGATGGGAACCTCGTGCTCGTCACCCAGTACCGCCACGCCGCCGGCCGTCGCCTGCTCGAACTCCCCGCAGGCACCCTCGAACCTGGCGAAGACCCGCTCACCGCAGCCACGCGCGAACTCCAGGAGGAGATCGGGCGCCGGCCCGGGACGGTCACGCCCCTGGGTGGCTTCTACGTCGCTCCCGGCTACACCACCGAGTACATCCACCTGTTCGTTTGCACCGGACTGGTGGATGCGCGGTTGAAGGCGGACGACGACGAGGACATCGAAGTGGAGATTCGTACCCCGGCGGAAGTGCTCGCCGCCATCGAATCCGGCGAGATTTGCGATGCCAAATCAGTGATCGGCATCCTCCGCTGGCGCCGCTCACTCGAACGCTGAGAACACCCGGTTCGTTGCGATAGCACAACGTTCTATAGCTGTAATGAATGTGACCGCATTGCTGGCCCCATAGGGCGGTCGTAGGATGCGCTTTGGGACAGCCGGACGGCCTGCACGGGCCTCCGCGCGATTCGCCTGGACCGCAGCAGGCCCAGGCCAACCGTTAACCGTTCGAAACTGGTCACTTCGGGAGGGTGGGCATGCTCACAGGTTCCGCACGTGGCGCTCGGCCGCTGCGCCAACGCCGGATCCGGCCACGGTTCTGGCTCTTGGACTTCTACGGGTCCGCAATCGGCAAAAAGGCCATCATGGCCGTCACCGGCATCATGCTGCTTGGCTTCGTCCTCGCTCACATGCTCGGCAACCTGCACCTCTACCAGGACGCCGACCACATGAACCACTACGGCGAGTACCTGCGCACCATCGGTGAGCCGATCCTGCCTCACACCGGTTTCCTCTGGATCCTGCGCGCCGGCCTCATTCTCGCCTTCATCTTCCACATCCACTCAGCCGCGACGCTCACGCTCATGAACAAGCAGTCGCGCAAGACCGGCTACAAGGGTGGACGCGACTACATCGCCGCGAACTACGCCGCACGCACCATGCGCTGGAGCGGCGTCATCGTTGGCTTCTACGTCATCTACCACCTGATGGACCTGACCTGGGGCGTCGGTGGCGCCGACTACGTCCGCGGCGAGCCCTACCAGAACCTCGTTCACAGCTTCCAGCGCGAACCCGTAGCCATCGTCTACATCATCGCGAACCTGCTCCTCGGCATGCACATCTACCACGGCGCCTGGAGCCTCTTCCAGTCGCTTGGCTGGGCGAACCCGCGCTTCAACCAGTGGCGGCGGTACTTCGCGATGGGCTTCGCCGCCATCATCGTCATCGGGAACTGCTCGTTCCCCATCGCCGTCATGACTGGACTGGTGGATCTGCCGAAATGACCCTCGATTCCAAAATTCCCCCCGGACCGATCAAGGACAAGTGGACGAACACGAAGTTCGAGACAAAACTCGTGGCGCCACAGAACCGGCGGAAGTTCGACATCATCATCGTTGGCACCGGCCTGGCCGGCGGCGCTGCCGCGGCCACCCTCGGCGAGATGGGCTACAACGTCAAAGTTTTCTGCTTCCAGGACAGCCCCCGCCGGGCCCACTCCATCGCCGCGCAGGGCGGTATCAACGCCGCCAAGAACTACAAGAACGACGGCGACAGCGTCTACCGCCTCTTCTACGACACGGTGAAAGGTGGCGACTATCGCTCCCGCGAGGCGAACGTCCACCGCCTCGCCGAAATTAGCGTTCAGATCATCGACCAGTGTGTCAGCCAGGGCGTGCCGTTCGCCCGCGAATACGGTGGCCTGCTCGATAACCGCTCGTTCGGCGGCGCGCAGGTTTCGCGCACCTTCTACGCCCGCGGCCAGACTGGCCAGCAGTTGCTCCTCGGCGCCTACCAGGCCCTCGAACGCCAGGTCGACGCCGGGACCGTGCAGATGTACGCCCGCCACGAGATGCTCGACCTGGTGGTCGAAAACGGCCGTGCCGTCGGCATCATCACGCGCGACCTCATCGACGGGACGATCGAGCGGCACTCCGCCCACGCGGTTGTCCTCGCTTCCGGTGGCTACGGCAACGTCTTCTACCTCTCGACGAACGCGAAGGGTTCCAACGTCACCGCGGCCTGGCGGGCGCACAAGAAGGGCGCCTACTTCGCCAACCCCTGCTACACGCAGATCCACCCGACCTGCATCCCCGTCTCGGGCGAGCACCAGTCAAAGCTCACACTCATGAGCGAGTCGCTCCGCAACGACGGCCGCATCTGGGTGCCGAAAGACAAGAACGATCGCCGCCACCCCAACGACATCCCCGAGGCGGAACGCGACTTCTATCTCGAGCGTATCTACCCGTCGTTCGCGAACCTCGTCCCGCGTGACGTCGCTTCCCGCGCCGCCAAGCGCATGGTCGATGACGGCTACGGCGTTGGCGCACTGAAGAACGGCGTCTACCTCGACTTCAAGTCCGCTATCGAACGGCTCGGCAAGAACGTCATCGAACAGCGCTACGGCAACCTGTTCGACATGTACGACAACATCTCCGGCGAGAACCCGTACGAGCAGCCGATGCGCATCTACCCCGCCGTCCACTACACCATGGGCGGGCTCTGGGTGGACTACAACCTGATGTCCAACATCGCTGGCCTCTTCGTTTTGGGCGAAGCGAACTTCAGCGACCACGGCGCGAACCGCCTCGGCGCCAGCGCGCTCATGCAGGGCCTCGCCGACGGCTACTTCGTCCTCCCCACGACGATCGCGGGCGACCTCGCGAACCACCTCAACGAACCGCTCCCGTCGACCGACTCCGCCGCCTTCAAGGAGGCCGAGGCGAACGTTCGCGAGCAGACGAACCGCTTCCTCACCATCAAGGGCTCCCGCTCGGTCGACTCGTTCCACCGCGAACTGGGCCACCTGATGTGGAACTACTGCGGCATGGGCCGCAACAAGGCCGGCCTCGAAACCGCCATCCAGGATATCGGCAAGCTGCGCGAAGAGTTCTGGCAGGATGTCCGCGTTCTCGGTGACGGCGCCTCGTTCAACCAGTCGCTCGAAAAGGCGGGCCGTGTCGCCGACTTCCTCGAACTCGGCCTGCTCACCTGCCAGGATGCCCTCCATCGTGAGGAATCCTGCGGGGGTCACTTCCGCGAGGAGTACCAGACACCCGACGGCGAAGCACAGCGCGACGACGAAAACTTCGCCTACGTCGGCGCATGGGAACACACAGCACCCGGCAAACCCGCCACCCTCCACAAGGAAGAACTCGTTTTCGAGAACGTCCACCTTGCCCAGCGGAGCTACAAATGAGCCTCAAACTCCTCCTCAAGGTCTGGCGCCAGAAAGGCCCGTCCGACGAAGGCCGCTTCGAAGACTACACACCCGAGGACGTCAACGAGGATATGTCGTTCCTCGAGATGCTCGACGTGGTCAACGAAAAGCTCATCGCCGAAGGCAAAGAGCCGATCGCCTTCGATCACGACTGCCGCGAAGGTATCTGCGGTTCCTGCGGCATGGTCATCAACGGGGTGCCTCACGGCCCGAAGAAGATGACCACCACCTGCCAACTGCACATGCGCAACTTCAAGGACGGCGACACGATCACGGTCGAACCGTGGCGCGCCACCTCCTTCCCGGTCATCAAGGACCTCGTGGTCGACCGCTCGGCGTTCGACAAGATCATCCAGGCCGGCGGCTACATCACGGCGCCCACGGGCTCCGCCCGCGACGGCAACGAAATCCTCGTGCCCAAAGCGGACGCTGACCTCTCGTTCGAAGCCGCCGCATGCATCGGCTGTGGCGCATGCGTCGCCGCCTGTCCGAACGGCGCCGGCCAACTCTTCACCGCGGCCAAGCTCGCCCACCTCAACCTCCTCCCCCAGGGCCAGCCCGAACGCTGGAGCCGCACCATCGCGATGGTCGACACCATGGAAGAGTACTTCGGGAGCTGCACGAACTTTGCCGAATGCGAAGCGGCCTGCCCCAAGGGCATCAGCATCAACTTCATCGCGAAGATGAACCGCGACTACCTGCGCGCGAAGTTTAAGGACCGCCGTTCGACCCACAAGATCGACACGACCGAAGCGGGCTAACCACACCAACGCCATGTCCGCCAAAGGCCCGCCGGAGGGCGGGCCTTTCGTCACGCCGGCTACGTCACCGGCGCGCTTCTGCATGGCATCCACCGCGAAACGTATTCGTCATGAGCGGCAGCTAGAATGCCATGGCACAGGAGCAGTCCACCCGCGCCGAACCCGGCATCGGCGAACAAGGGCGGGCGTCCCGAATCGGGCGCCCGCCTTGCAGCGTTCACCGTCCGAAACTGACACGGCGACACTCACGCGGTAAGCTCCGCGGCCATGAAAGTGGGCGTCCTCCAGTTCTTCTCGTGGTCTCGGCGGGTGCCGCTGGAGACCGTCTACCAGCGCGCGTTCGAGCGCATCGCCATCATGGATGAGGGCGGCTACGACGGCGTCTGGCTCGCCGAACACCACTTCAACACCTACAGCGTCTGCCCCTCGCCCCACCTGATGGCGATGAACGTCGCAGCGCGCACGAAGAACCTGCGCGTTGGCCTCGCGGTCTCGCTGGCGGTCTTCTACAACCCGCTGCGCCTCGCGGAGGAGGTCGCGCTCCTCGACCATCTTTCCGGTGGCCGCATCAACTGGGGCGCAGGCCGCGGGTTCGACCCGAGCGAGTTCCGCGCTTTCAAGGTGGATGTCGCGGAGAGCGCCGCTCGCTTCCAGGAGGCGGTCGATATCGTCCTCGCCGCCTGGACGACCGAGAAACTCACCCACCACGGCCAGTTCTGGGATTACGAAGCGGTCGAAGTGCTCCCGAAGCCCCTCCAGCAGCCTCACCCGCCGGTCTGGCTCGCCGCCACCTCACCCGAGGCGATCAACCGGGCCGCCGGCAAAGGCCACACGATCCTCATGGACCCGCACGCCACTCACGACGAAATCCGCGAAAAGCGCGCACTTTACCAGCGCAGCCTCGAGGAGCACGGCTTTTCGGCCGCCGGCCGCGACATCCCCATGGCCCG
>CAYYDX010000029.1:28968-34055 GCA_964470735.1 uncultured Anaerolineaceae bacterium | reverse complement strand
CGGGTGATGGCGGCGCCGAAGAACGCGGTGGTGCGGGTTCGGTTCACACGCGAGGTCGAGCGCCGCCCGGAAGTCCTCGAGCTCCGAGATGAGGGCTTCGTGGCGCTCGATCCCGAGCTCTGCCTTTCGTGCGGAGGCGCCGGACGGTTGCTGGGCTTGAAAGGCCGCCCGGAGTTCCTTGAGCCGCGTTTCTTCCTGGCGCACCTTTGGCTCGACGTAGTTCACGAGCGCCTTTGCGTAGATATCAGAGTCCAGCCGGTGGTAGTACAGCCAGAGACCATAGGAGCGCTTCGCGGACTGCACCAGCCAGTAAATGGGTGCCTTGCGGCGGCTTTTGGAGTAGCGCTTGATGTGGTCGTCCCAGAAGTTCCGCGGATTGCGGAACCAGTCCCGCAGCTCCTTGACGCCGAGCATCTGGCACGCTTCCTGCTCGATGCCCTCGGCGCCGTTGCCCCAGATCAGGTGGAGCACATCGCGGACGCGCCGCACGACATCGTCCTCATGCTCCGGGTCGTCGACAAGAATTCCGTCCCAATCTACGCCGATAGGGTACTCGCTGTCCGGAACGGTCGAATTTGTGACGGTGCCATTGGGCGGCAATGTGATCACGTTCGGCCGCGCGCGCAGCCACTCCTCACTCACGATGCGATTTCGCGCAGCTGGCAGCCCGTCGGGTCCGACCAGCATGCCGGGCGAGCAGACTGGTAGCGGGTCGAATGGCTCCTGAAGCGTGGGTGCGAGCCTAGGCTCCGTTGCGAGCCGCACGTCAAAGCGCCCAAAGGCGCACCCCATCGCCCACGACGCTAAGTCCTTTCCTAAGGCCCCTGTCGCGACGAATGACTCGGGTTCGGCGTCTTCCTCGTCTTGGACGTCCGACGAGGAGCTCCCCTCCAGCTCGGACGTTGCTTCAGTTCCGATATCCGTCTCGTCTAGGCTGTAGAGACGCATCGCAAGAAGGTCTATCTGTTGCTGATACCGTTGAAGTTTGTCGCGTGAGGCCGCTGATTGGTCCGCGCGCAGGTCGATGGCCTCGACCAGAGTCTTAGGTTTCCTGCCGAGGCCTCCGGGTATCGAGAAGACGTGGCTCGTTTCCGTCGTTCGGTCGAGGTCGCGCGCGATGTCGAAGCAACGTCTGGCGAGGTCCTCCAGTTCCGTGGGCAGGTCTTCGGGAACAGGAGTCTGCTGAATCAATCCGACTTCGTACGACTGAGCAAGATCCACTCTTGCCAGCTGGAGCTGAACGAGGGATTTGAAGGCCAGCGAGTTCACTAGCCCCGCCAGCAACATGAGTTGATCGACGTCATCGTCAGCCAGGAATGCGGTTGGCCCCTTCGGCGCGAAGATCGAACCGCTCGGTAAAACGCGAAAGCTGAGCCCGTTAGTACGGCTGGGCCAGGTAAGGCCGGGTCGAAAAAAGAAATCCGAAGAGGCCGGACGCTTGAGAGGCCGGTGGGGTGTTCCTTGAAAGTCTTTGTAGCAGCCTTCTGAATCGTCCCAGTCGACCACGAGATGTAGATCCATATAGTATCGGCCGAACTCGCCGCCCTTGACGATTGGCACCCAGCGGATGCCTTTGCCAATGGATCTTGGGTTCACCTCCCAATGAAGGCGAAAGTAACGAAAGTCATCGGCGTGTGGGTTGGTGATTCTGGCGACACGACCATTTCTCTCAAACCGCGGTACGTTCTGGAAGACGTTCAATTGACCCGCGGTCGCCCAATAGGCGAACGGGCTACCTGGTATGGCCCGAAAAGTCTCACCTTCGACGAAGTGCGCGCGGTCGGCTCGCGATCCGGATCGAATGCTAGCAACGGAGTTACGAAGAGGTTCGCTCTTCTCTTCGTCTTCCAGTAGGCGGATGAATAGTGACTCGCTCAAGCAGATCGCTCCAACGTGTATGCTGCGGTCTCTACCATCGCCGTATCGAGCACACCTTGGCCTAAATCCGCAAAGACGACTGGCCGTGCCTCTCGTAAGAGCAGGTCCTCACGCCATCGTTCGAACGAAGTGAGAAAGAACCCGGTACGCGAGGTGATGGCCCCGAGCGCACCTCGGACGCGGAGCCAGCCAAGACCACGCTCGACGAACGCTGCGTAGACGTCGTTTTTGCCTCGCGGATACGTGGCTTCAACATAGACCCTCGAGCCAAGAGTAGCGGCCCCGAACGGCGGGTTCATCAGCACTACATCAAACCGCTCCAGCGAGAGTTCAACGAAATCGAAGCCCTGGCGGGCATTCTCAGCGAACACGCGGCGCATGTAGCTCTGCCCGTTCGAGGCCCGGCGCGCGTACTCCTCCAGGGCCCCGAGGAGGCGCTGCTGGGCTCCCTCCCAGAACTCGTGCTCGTTCTTGCCGACCGTAAACTCCAGCGATTTCTGATGGGCCGGAACGCTGGGTTCGAAGAGCGTCATCTTCAGCGGCTTCTGCGGGATAAACGCCTGGTGGCGCGCTTCTTCCAGCGCTTCGTTGATGTGCTGGTCGATCCGCAGCAGCGAGCCGGCCTCGCTCGCCAGGCGCATCTGCTCCCAAACGCTGGTGATGAGGTCCTGGAGCCTCGGCTCGGCGAGTTCGCGGATAAACTCCTTGAGCATCTCACGTTCGCCGGGCATTGGCTCCGCAACGACGACGCGCGGCCGCGGCAGCGAGGACCGTTCAGCGCGTTGAATACCAAGGTCCTGGAACGCCCGCTGCGCCCGCAGCCAGAGCGCCAGTGCCGCAATCTGGGTCGACCGGAGGTCGATGTCGATGCCATGCAGATTGTGTTCGAGGATCAGCCCGGGCACCGTGGCTTTGAGGACGGTGAGGTCGGGATAGTCGGCCCGCAAGGAGTTGCCAGTCGCTTCCGACGCAGGGCTCTCCGGATCGGCCCAGGCCTCTTCGTAAATCGCTGTCAATACATCGAACGCGTACAGCAGGAAGTGCCCGCTGCCGCACGCGGGGTCGAGGATGCGGAAGTCGCGCGGGTCCTTCTTCGCCCGCGGCTCGTACTTCTCGTCCGGCCGGTACACGAGGTACTGGCACCGCTCCTTGAGCTCCGTGTCGCCGTTTAGCATTTCGTACCACGTTCGCCCCAGTGTGTTGTCGACAAGGAATTCGACAACGTAGCGGGGCGTATAGAACTGGTTTCGGAACGCGAGCTCGTATGAGTTACGAGGCGCTGCGCTCTCTTTCCGGGCCTTGTCGCGGAGTTCCTTCGGTGTGAAGTACTGGTAGACCCAACCGACCGTCTCGTCCTCATTCCACACCTGAGCCAACGCCGGAGCATTCAGCTCATCGAGCACGGCCATGATCGTGGCGTGCGAGGGGAAGAGCCGGTTCGCCGGGTCGTCTGCCGAGAACAGTGGGCCGACTTCGTCAGCCAGGCTGGTGCTCAGCCAGACGAGATAGTTGCGATATGCCAGCTCTTGCTGTCCACCACTCCAAAGCTTTTCGCTCTCGTCGTGTTGGGCCAGGAAGAACTTGAAGCCGGTGGATTGGAGCCCACGCCCGACGGCTTCTCGCATGTGCTTCCTGGTCTCGAGCATCTTGAAGGCGCAGAGCCGGTTCAAATGGGTGAACGCGACCTCGCGGACCAGCTGCTCGACGGCAGGCTTCCCTGGTGTACCCCCGCCCAGCATGGTCGCCTGGATGTGTCCGAGCTGGATGAGGAGCTCATCGCGCAGGACGAGGTCCGGTTCATCGAGGTGGGTGACTGAGGCTCGCGGCGCTGAGTTCCCATCTGGGTAGATTGCGAACGTGCCCTCGAGTACCTCGGCGACGGACCTTTCCAGCAGAGTCCGGCACCTGGTTACTGTCGTGCGGAGGGCATTCCGAAGCTCCCGATCCATCAGCCAACACCTGCGGCATCTATGAGTTCGCGAACGGCGGCTTGGGCGAGCGAGTCGCAGGCGGTAGCCGTGGAGTTGACCGCGTTCACGTGGGCGTTCGCCCATGCGTAGTCTATCGGGTCAGCTTCCCCATCCATATCACCGGATGCTCGGTCACCGCGGTGGACAATGTTATTCCGTCGCCGCACAACGCTCTGGATCTGGTTGCGCAGCGCCGTGGCGGTAATACCCGAAGTCTCGGCGATTCGGTCCCAGGGCCGTTCAACCCCCAGCATGGCCATCGTTGCCTGTATGCCCTGGGGGTTCGATAGCGTCTTGTCTCGCAAGTGGCCGATCACTCGGCTGGCGAAGAGCTGCCAGCGCTCCTCGGCAGCGTCGGCTTCGAGCAGGGCGGGCAGATCCTCAACCCGGAGCCGAAAGTCCTTCAGGAGATCCCGAGCGTCGCCGTCCGTTGGCTGCCAGTTTCGCTGCTTGACTCGGATCACGGCGGGCAGGTGCGTCTCGAGCAGAGCGGGGAAGAACACGTCCAGCGCCGTGCATGCAGACACAACGGATTGCCGGAGGAGTAGCCCCAGGTTCGGCTGACGAAAGAATGCAGATGACAGCTGAGCTTGCTCTCGAACGAGTCCGGTAAAAAGGTCGTTGATCAGCAGAACGGCCTCTTCTTCCGTCCGGATTTGGACGAGGTCACGCAATTGCAGCAAGAGTGGCTGGTGCGCTTCCGCCGGCTCCGACTCGAGCAGCCGGTAAAGCTTGAGGAGCCCTTCGGCAGCCCGGAAGTGAGCGTTAAAGACAGTCAGCGGCTTCACGAGCTACTCCAGGACGATGCGGGCGCCCTCGTCGAGGAGCTTGATGAGGTGGTCGCGAAGGCGATCAACGGCAAGTTGGATGGACTCGGCGTTCCCAAGTCCGTCGGCGAAAAACTCCCTTATCCTTACGCGCGCTACTGGCTGATCGGGCGGTGCCAGGGCCGCCCTGACACGGTCCAGAATCGACGTCTCGAGAGACGGCATCGCGTCGATGTCTGACTGCATCTGGGGGAGCGTCGCCGCGCAACTATCGCAACGTATGGAGTCGCCTCCGAGATTGAGAGGGTCGCAGCCCCGAGCCTGGATAGGCTTAAGCAGGTCCAGTTGGAGGTCACTGGGAAGTGCCGGCCAGTCGCCATCGGCTTTCACCCTGGCGATAACGTCCTTGGCGGCAGTCGCGCGTTGCTCGTGGAAAGAGGTATAGGACGAGGTGTAGCCAGACACGATCGGC